>CAYGOW010000032.1:0-7120 GCA_964351425.1 uncultured Roseivirgaceae bacterium | reverse complement strand
GATTCGCGGGGTCGAGAGAGTCAGAGGGGTTAAACGGGTTTTGTTTCGACCATAATCCTTTTGACGTTATGTTTTTTAGATAGATGGTCCAGCATTCTGACGATTGCGCGCGGTATTTTTTTATCAGATTCGACTGTGTAAAGAACCGAACTGCGGCCGCTTCATTCTCCCAAACCTGTAGCAAGCTGTAGACTGACCAGTCGGGATAGGGATTGAAGCCCTTGCCTTTGCCTGACCCCATTAGCTTGTAGAATTGACATCCATCGGCGCGTTGCAGATCGCTATGTGCGAATTGCATCATAAAGAACCCCCAGGTTTTTGACGACAAGGAAGAATACCGGAAAAAAGTCAAGGTAGAGATCTGACCCATTGCTTAAATTTCCGTAAAAATGGCAGAAAAGCACCAAGCATGCGCGCATTTTACGCGAAATGAGTAAATTCAGGAAAAATTCATTAAAGTAAGAGTATGCGAATCAAGATAATAATGGTGCTGGTATCCGGAATACTGGCAATTTCCTGTGCAGGTCCTAAGACCGTACTGACAAGTTCGGCAAAAATCACCCAGTCGGAACCAAATACCTATAAAAAGCTGGCTGTACTGGCGCTGGCTCCAAAAACCTCCTCCCGGGCAAATGTTGAAGAAGCTTTAGCCACCTTATTACGTACCAAAGGAATTAAGGCGGTTAGTACCTTTACCATGTTTCCCCTGGCCAACCATATGGAAGAAGTGCGTAAAAATTCGGATGCCACCGAAGAGGAAATAAAAGCACGGATACGGGAGAAAATTGATTTCAGGGAAATAGATGCGGTACTTGTGTTGGCGGTTCTGGATAGCAGGAAGGAGGAGCGTTACGTACAAAAAGGCATGAGCCTGTCCGTATCTGCGCCCACGGTTCAATATGCCGATCCGGTTTATAATTATGAATTCACGGATTACTACAGCTATTCGTACGCCACAATTTATAATCCCGGGTATTACGAGACCTCCACGACCTTCTTTATTGAATCCAACTTATATGATGTGTCGACCGGGGCTTTAGTATATACAGCCCAATTATCGATTAAGGACCCCCAAAAACTCGGAGAAGATTCTGAGCAATTAGCGGAAGTACTTGTGGAAGATTTGTTTCGCAAAAACGCATTTAAGAAATGATTTGATAAAACCCCAACCTTTAACCCCAACACCACATGGAAAAGATTAAAATCGAAATAAAATGGGCAATCCTGTTTTCAATTGCGTCCATTCTGTGGCTCGGCATCGAGCGTCTTTTAGGCTGGCATGACGAACTGATCAGCCAGCATTATCTGTTGACAAACATCTTTGCAATCGTTGCTATTCTGGTTTATGTGTTAGCGTTGCGGGATAAACGGGATAATTATTATGGTGGAGTAATGTCGTGGAAGCAGGGGTTTATTGCCGGTTGTATAATGTCTCTGTTCGTTGCGCTGCTCACCCCAGTGGCACTTTATATATCCATAAACTATGTGTCTCCGAATTATTTTCCCAACATGATTGAGTACTCTGTGGAGAATTATCCGGATTCGTATCCTACCAGGGCAGACGCAGAAGCCTATTTCAGTCTTTCCAATTACATTATGCAATCCGCAATCTTTGCGGTCATCGTTGGAGTAATCACTTCAGCGATCGTGGCGGTTTTTGTAAAGAAAAAACCTTCTTCGACAGCTGGCTGACCGGATGGGGAAAGAGCAATTCTTTTACCTGGTCTATTTTCAATACCTGGGATTCCGTTATCACGGCTGGCAACGTCAGCCAGGAGTAAAAACCGTCCAGGAGATGGTAGAGAAAACCGTTCAGTTTGTATTGGAGCATGACCGGTTTAAGGTCCTTGCTGCAGGACGAACGGATGCCAAGGTGTCTGCCGAGCAAGCCGCCTTTGAGTTATTTCTGGAAGAGCCGGTGGATACAGGATGGCTGCTAACTGTTCTCAACGAGAATTTCCCCAATGATATCAGGGCAACTGAAATCAGGGAAGTGGATGCGTCATTTAACATTATTCAAAGTCCTCGCGTCAAGGAATATATCTATCTTTTTTCGTCGGGAGGAAAGAATCATCCCTTCTGTGCCCCTTTAATGGTTTACATACGGGAGAGGCTTGATATCCATGCTATGCAGGAAGCCGCCGGACTCTTTGTCGGCCAGCATGACTTCAGGGCGTTTTGTCATAAGCCGGGAGAAAAAACCGAAACCATTCGTGAAATAATCCATTCAGAAGTGATTCTTAACACCTTATATCAGGCATCCTTTTTCCCGGAAGAAAGCTGGGTTTTTCGTGTTGCCGGCCGTGGGTTTCTCCGGCACCAGGTACGTCTGATGATGGGCGCGTTGTTTGCTGTCGGCAAGGGGGAATTGGAACAAGAATCGATTATATCAGCCCTGCGGGGAGAGACGGATGAGCCACTAGCCTTTATGGCCCCGCAATCTGGCTTAATACTTCACCGAATAGCTTTTGACCCGGCTTAATCCCGCCATTCCAATGAATTCATCATCTGGACGATGTCGCGCTTGACGTAATCAATTGCCGGTCTCAGTGAATCATTTTGTACCTGGGTATTAAAATAGAGTGCGCCACGTAGAAAATGCTTGGTACTGTCTGTGGTAAACCATTGAAATTGGCTGGGGACTTCACCCTCAATTTCCGCGTAGACCACAGTCTTTCCTGAAGGAGTCCGGGCAATGGACTCATCAATGGCATAGGCTTTAATTTGATGTTTTGCCGTTAAGAAATAGGCGTCGTCCAGGTATTCCCTCAGTGAATCCTGGTTAAGTATTTCCTTGTAGGTAATGTGAATATTAGCCTTGTATCGCGGGTAATTAATCTCTATCCAGTTTTTGTCAGAGATCCAACTTGTATCCCGCAGTACACGGGCATGGGCCGAATAATTAAAATCATAGGGTAAAGAATCTGCCAGGGAGATATATTCATGAGGGGGCAGATCAAATCGGTTATACCCATTTGGTTTTGGGGTATATTCCTGCTGGCAGGCAAAAACTGTACTGAGTGCCAGTAAAAACAGAAGGCTATTGATTTTCATGCGATTGTGATTCTTCCTGAATAAAAACACGTACTTTCTTGATTCTCCGCTGGTCTACGGCCATAACAGTGAATACGTATTTATCATAATACATACGTTCACCTGCAGAGGGAAGTTTTCCATTTATTTCCAAAAGTAATCCCCCAAGCGATTCGCTTTCCCCTTTGATTTTTTCAAAGGTGGCTGGGTTTTCTTCCAGGACTTTGCAGAAGTCGTTCAACGTGGTTTTTCCTTCAAACAAATAGGTCCGTTCGTCAATTTGACTAAAAATTATGTCTTCATCATCAAATTCATCATTGATTTCGCCAACAATTTCTTCAATGATATCCTCGAGTGTAATTAAGCCGGAAGTTCCGCCATATTCATCTACAACAATGGCCATATGCACCCGTTTCTCCTGAAAGTCTTTCAATAAGGAGTCTATTTTTTTGGTCTCGGGCACAAAGAATCCCTGTCGCAGGAATTGTTGCCATTCAAAATCCTCACCTTGTTCGACGTAGGACAGAAGGTCCTTGATATACAGGACACCCTGGATGTTGTCAATTGTTTCTTCGTATACCGGGATACGCGAAAATCCGGACTTATTGATTCGATCCATTAAATCGTGAAAGTCCATTTCCTCATCAAAAGCGGTTATATCCATTCTGGATTTCATTACCTGCTTGACTGTCAGGGTTCCGAAATTGACAATGCCCCGGAGAATATCTTTCTCGCCCTCGGTGGTATCTTCGTTTTTAGTAGTTATCTCAAGTGCATGATGAAGTTCTTCAATGGAAATGTCGTACCCTTTTTTCTGAAAACGTTTTTCAATGACATTACTAAAGGATAACAGCACGAATGAGATTGGCTTAAACAGAGTTTCCGTTGCTTTTAACAAGGGGGAGGTAAAACGGGCCATGACGACATTATTGGCAGTAGCATATACCTTGGGCAATACCTCGCCAAAGAAAACAATCACCAGCGTAATACAGAAGGTTAGTGCTGCCACGAGGGTACCCTCTGTACTTTTTGTTCCTGTATATTCCCACATCATGAAGGTAGATAAGGTGACAAAAGCCACATTGACAAAGTTATTTCCAATGAGGATTGTCGCCAGCAGAAGTTTGGGGCGTTGGATCAGGGACAGTAATTTTTCATCCGCCGGGGTACCTCGCTCCTTTACTCCTGATATATCCTTGGAGGAAAGCGAAAAGAAAGCCACCTCCGAACCACTAATCAGTGCGGATAAGCAGATAAGCAAGATCAAAGTAAAACCTCCAACGATAAAGAATACCGATTGAGAAGTAAGGGTAGCTAAAAAAATAAAACTGGGAGGGTCGTCTAAACTTTCCAAAGCGAAGGATTTAGTCTAACAAATCAGAATGGGAGGTCGTCCTCGTCATCCTGCTGTGTCATATTTGCCGGGGTTGATTCCGGCTGATAGGATTTTTCTGCTGCGGGCTCCCTGGACTGAGAAGACGTATCTGTATTACTTCTCGACCCAAGCATCGTCATGTTATCACCGACAATTTCCGTCGTGTAGCGGGTCACCCCATCTTTTTCCCATGATCGTGTTCGGAGTTTACCTTCAATATATACCATATCCCCTTTGTGCAAATATTTTTCAGCTACTTCAGCCAAGCCGCGCCATAATACCACATTATGCCATTCGGTTTGTTCACGTCGCTCGCCGGAATTGCGGTCACGATACGTTTCAGAGGTAGCCACAGGGAAGTTTGCGACGGCTACACCGCTTTCCAAATGTCGTACTTCCGGATCCTTTCCTAAATTCCCTACTATAATTACTTTATTCACACCTGACATATGGCTTCCTTTTTTTGTGACAAAGGTAACGATTCATATTAAAAGTAACTAAAAAATGTAATCATTCAAATACCTGGAAATCAAAACCGGCTTGGGTAATTCCTCGATTTTCGCCCTGGTAAAATAGCGGATGGAGGGGTCGGTGAACGGGGGAAAACTATTCTCCAGCTCAAGTAAGTAGAAACGTGCTT
The DNA here is from genome assembly GCA_964351425.1 of uncultured Roseivirgaceae bacterium. Lineage (GTDB taxonomy): Bacteria > Bacteroidota > Bacteroidia > Cytophagales > Cyclobacteriaceae > JAUILA01. The sequence continues at coordinate 2,072 of CAYGOW010000032.1, read as the reverse complement.
TCAGTCGCTGATGGCTGAGAAGATGTGTGTAGTCCTGACTTACTGATGCTAAAACTGTTTGATCAGGTAAATTGAGCATGGAATAAATTTGACGCAGTGCGTCTTCTTCCTCGAGGGGCGCGGAGGTTTCCAAAAGAGGAAAATCGTACAGGCCCTGCCATATATCCTTTTCGGTGCGAGGCCGAAGGTAAATGCCATTCGTGTCTTTAAGGACCACATAATTCAGGTAACGCTTCCTTATTTGGGCCTTTTTTGACTTTACCGGGAGCATGGATTGCAGCGAATGCGCATAAGCGTGACACTCGGTCTGAAAAACACATGAATCGCATTTGGGAGAAGCAGGGGTACAGTGCAAGGCACCAAATTCCATGATCGCCTGGTTATATTCACCGGGGCGTTCCTTATCGATCATTTCATTAGCGACCTCCCGGAAGTAACGTTGGCCTTTCGATGAGGCAATATCCTCCTGAATTCCAAAGATTCTTGATAGAACACGAAAAACATTGCCATCCACGACGGCATGAGGTTTATTAAATGCAAATGAAGCGATTGCTGCTGCGGTGTACGGGCCGATCCCGGGCAATTTTAGTAATTCGTTATATGATTCAGGAAACTGGCCATTATAGGATTCGCTGATGAATCGGGCACATTTATGCAGATTGCGGGCGCGTGAATAATAACCGAGGCCCTGCCACGTTCTGAGAACATCCTGTTCGTCGGCATTTGCCAGGTCGTGGATGGTTGGAAATTTTTTCGTAAATTCCTGATAATAAGGGAGTCCCTGCGTAACACGGGTTTGTTGAAGTATTATTTCAGAAAGCCAGATATTATATGGATTTGTGGAATTTCTCCAGGGAAGCTTGCGTTTAGATAAAGCGTACCAGTGCAATAATTTCTTTTGAAAATCAGCGTTATCGTTAGAAAATGACAATTTTTTCAGGGGGATGTAATAGTTTGTAAAAATTTTAATGGTTAATTAATTTTTTTTAAACAATTCTACATATAATTTTGTTGCGGCGAACGCAATGTTCAAATTTAAATATCAATAGTACAATTTAAACAAAAAATTAAGTGACTAAAGCAGAAGTTATAACAGAGATTTCAGATCAGACTGGAATTCCTAAGGAGGATGTATCGGTGACCGTAGAAGCTTTTTTCAGCATTGTGAAAAATTCGATGGCCGACGGGAAGAACATTTATGTACGAGGGTTTGGAAGCTTCGTTAACAAAAAGAGAAAGAAGAAGATTGCCAGGAACATTTCCAAGAACACTGCAATCGTCATTGATGAGCATTTCATCCCTAGTTTCAAGCCTTCAAAAGTATTCACGGAGAAGATCAAGAAGAGCAAGAAGGTGAAGGAAGTGAACGAAGTAGAATCATAATTCTTCTTAACTCTTCTGAAAAGACCCGCATATCTCTGATCTTTGCAGTAAAGAATTGAGAATATGCTGAAAACGAGAATTATACTATTAATTGTCTCTGTGGCGCTCGTCATAGTGTTATTTTCCATGCCTAAGGCTGTGGTGGATAATGAAGCGGGTGAGGTGTCTGCCTCCTCCGGCGAGCAGGGCACCACAGAGACAACTACAGACCCCTCCTCTGCCGGCCCGGCCGAAAATTTGAATGCAGAAGATGCCGAGCGAATAAGCCAATTCAGACAGGCATTTGATTTTGCAGAAAATAAAGAAAAAAGTGTTATCTTTGCAGACTCTTTAGCCAAACTGTATCAGGCAAACGGCCTTTTTGACAGCGCGGCTGTGTTCATTGAAATAATTGCTCAGGAAATACCTGGTGTTGACAATTGGCGACGTGCGGGGGATGCGTATTATGAAGCCTTCACCTCAGAAGCGGACGATACGAAGCGACAGGAGATGGCAACAAAGGCCAGGGGATATTTTGAGAAGGTGATGGAAGAAACGCCACAGGATTTTGAAACCAAAAACCGGTTGGCGATGACCATGCTTAGCAGCTCGAATCCGATGCAAGGGATTATGATGTTACGGGAAATCGTTGAACAGGATCCTGAAAACGAACAAGCTTTGTTTAATCTTGGGGCATTATCGATGCAATC
>CAYGOW010000031.1:5546-16682 GCA_964351425.1 uncultured Roseivirgaceae bacterium | reverse complement strand
CAGTAGCTGACCGGGTTGAAAGGGAGAAGGTAATGGTATATGACAGTATCAATGGGTTAAATGAGGACCAAAAGCTACTCATTGACCAGGTGTATACTGAAGTGGAAGCATCTTTGACGGCACTCATGGGTTCAGAGGATCGAACCATGATGCGTGAAGGCATGATGGGTATCCAGCGAAAGAAAATTGATGCGATGAAGGACATTTTATCCGAAGATCAATTCGCGCGTTTTCAGGAATTAATGCAAGCTATGCAAAACAGCAGACGGCGTGCTACACACCATCGATGCCAAAAATACTACTATGTACAGGGCTATTGCTTTGCCTGGCGTCAACGTCGTGGGGGCAGGAATTTCGTGTGACGGGTAAACTCACCGATGCAGAAGACGGGTCGCCCGTCGTCGGTGCTACCTTGCTATTGGTCAATGTCAAAGACACGACACGCCGACATAGTACGGCTTCCAATGAAACGGGAATTTTTGAGATTAAAGGATTGACCCAGGCGTTTTTTAAACTGACGATTACGAGTGTAGGGTATACTCCCTACGCACAGTTTGTACGGGTAACGGGCCCCACAGACCTGGGACAGATTTCCATGCAACAGGACACAAAACTATTGGAGGAAGTTAATATTAAAGGAGACATTGTGCCGGTAGAAATCCGGGGTGACACGACCAGCATGAGTGCAGATGCCTATAAAACAAATCCGGATGCCAATGCCGAAGATCTGATTGCCAAAATGCCGGGAATAATTGTCAACCAGGGACAAGTCCAGGCGCAGGGAGAAAACGTGCAAAAGGTATTGGTGGATGGCAAAGAATTTTTCAGTAATGACCCGACGCTCGCCCTGCGAAATATCCCGGCAGAAATCATCGATAAGATTGAGGTATTTGATCAGCAAAGTGAACAATCGCAGTTTTCCGGATTTGACGACGGCAATACTACCAAAACTATAAACATCGTGACGCGACAGGAAATGAGGGATGGTGAATTTGGGAGGTTGTATGCCGGGGGTGGTACGGATGAACGCTATTCACTTGGTGGAAACTTTGATATTTTCAATGAATCACGCCGTTTATCAATTCTCGGAATGATGAACAATATTAATCAGCAAAACTTTTCGGGCGAGGACTTATTAGGGGTAGTGAGTGGGCGGTCTTCACGCGGACGCAGGGGGGGTGGAGGATCAGGAAGTCTGGATAATTTTGTCTCGGGCAACCAATCCGGCATTGCCACAACCAAAGCCTTTGGGGTAAACCTGGACGAGCAAGTAAGCGAAAAGTTAAAAATTAATGGCAGTTATTTCTTTAACCAGGTAAATAATAATTTGACCCAGATACGAAGCAGGGAAACATTTTTCGGGGCTGACTCCAGTCAGTTGTACCAGGAGCTTTCAACCTCTGAGAGTCTCAATCGGAATCACCGCATGAATTTTCGCCTGGAATACACGATTAATGAGAATAATTCACTTTTGTTTACGCCATCATTCAGTTTTCAGCAGAATGAATCCCTGGACTTTCAGAATGGTCAGACATTCACCCCGTCAGGTGATTCCATCAATAGTTCCCTCTCTTACCTGGATAGTGAAAGGAAGGGCTATACTGCGGGAGGTAATTTACTCTATCGTCATCGTTTTGAGAAAAGGGGACGCACATTCTCCCTTAACCTTTCCGGAACCCTGAATGACAGCGACGGCGAGTCGGTACAGGAATCAGCCAATCGCTATTACCTGACAGACAGAAGTGACAGTATTAACCAATGGGTTGATACCAATAATCCGGGAAGTCGTGTTTCCCTTAATGCCATTTATACCGAGCCGTTGGGGGAGAAAGCCCAGCTTCAATTCAACTATTCCGTGTCCAGACAGTCTTCGGAATCAGCACGTGAAACCTATCGGTACGATCCTCTGGATGAAATCAAGGAAGGGCTGGATACAGCATTATCGAATAATTTTAATAGTATTTATGAAACGCATCGTCCCACGGCAGGAATTATGGTGAGAGGAGAAAAATTGATGTTTCGCGGGGGAATTTCCTACCAATACGCCCGTCTTGCGAGTGAACAGGAATTCCCGCAGGAGGCAACTATCAACAGAAGTTTTACCAATGTTTTGCCTTCGCTGATGATGCGGTATACGATTTCAAAAACAAGAAACCTGCGCATGTTTTACCGGTCATCCGTAGATGCTCCTTCGGTCTCTCAACTGCAGAATGTGGTGGATAATTCAAACCCGTTATTTTTATCCGTTGGTAACCCAAACCTCGGACAGAGCATGTCAAATTTTCTGGTATCCCGCTATTCCAGTACAAACCCTGATAAATCCACGACTTTTTTCCTTCTGGCCAATGTGCGCAATCAAATGGATTATATCACGAATGCCACCTATATTGTTAATCAGGATTCTGTATTTGCCAATGGCATCGAAGTCAACCGGGGGACTCAGGTCTCTACACCTGTCAACCTTGATGGCTACTGGAACGTGCGCACCCTGGCCACTTATGGCTTCCCGCTCTCCTTTATTAAATCAAACCTTAACAGTACCGTTGGATTCACATATGTCCGGACCCCGGGATTCATTAATCAGCAGGAGAATGTTTCGAACAGCTATAACTATACCGGCGGACTTGTATTGGGGAGTAATATCAGCGAACGCGTTGATTTTACCTTGTCTTACACGATTGATTATACCCAGGTTCAGAATACCTTGCAACCGCAATTGGAAGATGATTACTTCTCACAAACAATCGGGGGAAAGGTGAATCTGATCTTTGGAAAGGGGTTTGTCTTCAGGTCGGACTTGTCGTTGATCCGGTATAGCGGATACTCTAACGAATCCCTGAATCAGCAGTTCGTTTTATGGAACGCCAGCATTGGAAAGAAATTCCTTAAGGATGACCGGGGGGAATTCAAATTGTCGGTTTTTGACTTATTAAAGGAGAATGTCAGTATCTCCCGGGTAAATACCGAAAGTTACTTTGAAGAAATGCGGACGAATGTATTACAGCAGTATTTTATGGCCACTTTTACATACACCGTCCGTAATTTCTCCGCTCCGGCTAACAACGATTCGAACGGACCCGATCAGTTTGAACGGAGAAGGTCGATGGACTAGTCTTCTGTATTTTGTAAAAACTGTTCAGAACACACTCGTATCATTTCGAGTGCCCCGTCAATTTCATCTTTATGGGTCCGGAAGCTGGCAATGGCACATCGGATCCACATTGCCCGATCAATGAGTGTGGAAGAGAAGAAATACGTGCCTTGCCTGTGCAATTCATCCATGAGTGCCTGCGTACGGACATTTTCCGGATCATTCTTAAATCGGAAAATGGTTACGGATAAATCCGGTTCAGGACCCGTTTGAAAACCCAGTGAGTTCACCTGATCCCTAAAATAGGTACACAGCCAGCGTTTTTCCCGCAAGTTGGCCCTGAAGGGTTGCAATCCATGCAACTGCAGGGGCAGCCACATGCGCATTCCCCTGAAATGTTTGCTTAATTCAGGACCCGTATCCGCCGGACTGACATCTTCCATGCCATAGGTATCTTTCATGTACGCAGCTTTGCGGGCATTTGATTCAAAAAGAGCCTCGCGGTTTCTTACCAAAACAACCCCTGATCCATACGGAAGAAATAAGGTCTTGTGCGGATCCATCACGACCGAATCCGACCTTTCTATTCCCTTAAATCGTGGGTGCATTTCTTCCAGTAACATGAAGAATCCCCCATAGGCGGCATCCACATGAAACCAGGCCCCATATTTTTCACATAAGTCAGCTATTTCATCCAGCGGGTCAATCGCCCCGGTATCGGTGGTTCCGGCGGTGGCAATCACCAATGTTGGGATCAAGCCTTCGGCTACGTCTGCTTTCATTTGTTTGACCAATTCTCCGGTATCCATTTGGTACTTCTCATTCATAGGGATAGACCGAAGTTGCGCCTCATAAAGTCCGGTAGTATGAAAAGCTTTATGAACGCAGTGATGTACCTGGCCGGTAAAATATACGCAACATTGGTGCATGTTTACGGCCCGGATTTTCTTTGCGTCACGTGCCGCCTGTATGGCGATCAGGTTGGATATGGAACCCCCTGAACTCAGGTTTCCGTGTGCATTGGCAGGGTATCCCACCAGATCACAGAGCCAGCCAATCAATTTATTCTCCACTGCGACGGCTGGCGGACTTGCATATGCTACGCCGGCATATCTATTGGTCGATGCGGCAATGAAATCTCCCAGTGCACTCGTCCAGATTCCTCCTCCTGGAATATAGCCGAGGTGCTTACCCGAGGCGGCATTAATGCCGATCCGGTCCATTTCCATTCGCAGGAGTTCAAGTAACGCTGAGAGATCGCTCCCTTCTTCCGGTATATCCAGCCCAATTAAATTTTTGGGATAGCCTTCGCGGTAAGCTGGCAGCCCCGGCAGGTTTTTCAGAAAATTGTCAATGTAGGAATAAACCGATTGAATAAGTTCTTTCCGTCCATTTTCTCCAGGCTCAAGCTGTCGGGCAATTTTCTCCAGTTCCAGTATATCCATTTCCATGATTTCAAGAGAGCCAACAAATACTGCGCTCAGGTCAAATCAAGGAAATAAATTGTTGTTTACAAACCTTTCCTGAAAGTAAATAAGCCAGGCGAAACAGGTTATTTCGCACGAACGATCTTGTCCCGAATTTCTTTCCAGGTCACCAGTTGAATATTCTGTTCACGAAGAAGTTTGGCACATTGCGGGCTTGTGAAGAAATCAAAGTCCTGTTGTCGCCAATTGGCTCCCCAGCCCGGATGGTTGACTGTAATTCCGGTCATCTCATCATTCTCATATGCCACGTGAATCAACAGGCAATTGAGGCCAGGTGCTAACCCCTTCAAAACATTAGTGTAATAGTCTGCCATTCCTGATTCATATACCTGTGGATAGGCCTGGTACAACGCGTCAACCACGACATCCTTTTCAGAAAGTGGGAATCCGGCTTCCCGTATTTCGGGAGTTAACAAAACAGGCAGGTCAAACTCATGTCCTGTTTCCATGTAGACTTTAATTATTTCTGGTGTACTGCCGAGTGCGCCCATATGCGTGTCAAGATGCGTGACATCAATGCCCGCCGCCAGGGCTTTCATGACCTGGTTGCGCAATTCAATAGCCACTTCCTCGGGTTTGGCCAGTTGGCGGACACTATCGACACTTGCGTAAAAATAGCCTTCTTTGTTAACCAGGGAGGAAACCAGGTTGCTTGATGATACCGGTCCCCACTTATAAAAATCCCACTCGCTGGTAATAGTCAGGTGAAGCCCAAAATCCCCGTCACTCTGAGAAACGTAGTCCGCAATTTCCGGAAACCAGGGGCACGGGACCATAATACTTGCCGAATTCACGCTACCTGTTTCCATGGCCTTGATACTTGCCATATTCTCCGAATGCGCTACGCCCAGATCATCGGCGTGAATGATTAATAACTTTGTGTCGGGTGGATAGCCAAGTTTTTCAGCAATTGAGGTTTGAGCGAGGATATAACCCGGCAACAAAAGAAGAATAGTAAGTAAGTTGAGTAGTTTCATACAAGTGAATCTTTCCTCCCAATATAAGGAAAGGTTGATGAAACATAAACATGAAAGTCCGAAGGGTAGCGGTTACTTATGGCGCTCGGTATGGAAGATGCGCTTGCGGAGAAAAGTGTAAGCATGATGCTATCCTATCTAGTTTGATTATTTAAATATGGGAAGCCTTTTGTGGTTTATTCCAACGTCCGGACAAATGGGGAATATGTGACTGGTTGCGAAAACCCCCGCATGATGTTGATTCGACTGATTAATGCGGCGCGATCTGCAAAGTGCTTGTAGAGTGGATGGACCGTCCGTCAGGATAAATCAGATAGGACCAGAACACATACTCACCCGCTACGTCGGTCGTCTTATAACGTACCAACCCGTTTCCGTCAGCTGATATACGGATCGATGGATCCCACAGCGCGACAGGCCGTAAGTCGGGGCCTTTAATGTTGATGGGTTCGGCTACCAAATCACTTACCCCGTTGTAAACGGGTAAGTTGGCCAGCTTTGACAGCCACGGATTATCCTCTTTTTTTGCCAGGTGAATTGATAAAACGCCATAGCGACCAAACGTGCCAAACCTTCGAAGTTTTTCGAGGGATATAAATAAATCAACCGATTTAAACATGCTTACAGGCATTTCGTAAAGTGAGTCGATGGCAAACCCCGGGATGCCGTCAACAAGAATAAACGGTTGTTCAGTGTATCTGAATCCTGAGTTTTCAGGGGACAGGCGAATTTCATACGATTTACCGCGCCGGATAACCTGTGTTTTTGGGGTCACATTCGAAAGGGCTTCACGCAACGTGGCTATTCCTGAGTAGTTTTCCAGCAGTACAGACCGGTCGGGCCGCGTGTCGAATTCTTCAGCCATAAGGGAGGTCACCGGATCACTACCATTTCGGTACACTTGATCGATATATTTACGAACTCTCTTTTTTTCCAGGACTTGCCGAACATACGTATCGAAGGGTACTGTGTTGGAGAATGTTCCGAATGACAGCTGATCGGCCCGCTCGACAATGGCCGGAACTTCACCAAGGCGATTGCCTTGCGGATCAAACTGATATACATAAATATTCCCCGAGCCAAACAGAGTAGGCAATTTTTCCAGGATTTCAGCTTCTTCGGCCAGGTAAAATTCCTCCACATAGCCTTGCTCCAGAAAGTAAAGAGAAATTCGAGAATCAGGGTTGGAAGAAAGATATTGGAAAGTGATGTTGTCTTCAATGTTTTCCGGTACCGGTTGATTCACGACTTCGCCGGTCTTTGGCGACGTTTCATAGCGAGGGTCATACAATTTCCCGACCATGATCCCCGAGGTCTCTTCCGGCAAATTGATGTTAATTGTCGCCGTTTCAGATGCCACCAATTTTTCCGTACTAAAGACATTAAATCTTTCCTCCGGCTCTGCCTGTCCGATACTTTCCCCCAAATCTGCGTTCTGAGGGGGTATGGAGGATGAAAAAATATTCGGATTGTATATTGGCAGGAGGACTTCCGTTCTGGAGGCCGCACCAGCTAAGCACAGGACTAACTTGTAATTGCCTGTTTCCAGGTCATCTGGCAATTGGAAATAGCCGGCCTTGTCAATATCGGTGATCAGGTATTTGCGCTTCATAACAATCGTTCCGTCATGGGCTACCAAAAAGGAATGAATTAACGTTTCCTCAGAAAGAGGATGGCCGGTGGCATCGACAGCCACAACCTGCATTCTAATTAAATCTCCACTGACGTACAGGCTTGATTCTGTGGTGACCAGCACCTTATCCGTGTTTTGCCCTAATGCCGCAGTAAGGGAAAATAGAAGTACGTAAGCCAGCAAATTTTTAATCATAATCTTCAATTAATATTCGCGCCACCAATCCGGGCGTTCTGTTGTATTCGAACTTGAGCCGCCCCGGTACTCCAGACAACTTGAACAATCGGGAGTAGGAATGAAAGGAATTCCGGGAACCGGTTCGCACGGACCAGGCCTGTACTCAATCTGGTAGGGTATTTCCAAAGCATTGATAAACCAGCGAACCGATGATTCGTGTGCTACATTGAAAAATCCGGATACCCTTTCATCAGGATCATTCACGTTATAAATATTACTGGTTAATTCAAAAGGGGGAGGATCGAAGATTCCGCCACCGCTCTGTCGCTGGATAGCCAGTTCGTCCCAGAAGTTGTACGATTCCTCTGTGAAAGAATACTGTGTGACATAAGCGGTAAAGTCAGTAAAAAGGCGTTGGTTATCAGTGGTTTCCAGAAAAAACAGGTCATAATTATATCCACCACTCCGATCCAGCCGTGTCACAATTTTTTCAAAGTAATAATCATTGGAGACATAGCATGTTTTTACCGGACTGCTTTCAGGGGCAATGGGGGCAATATAGACCCAACTAGGCGTGACCTTGTACCTATAGAAAAATGTTTCTTCGTCGCTATGTTCCGGTATTTGCGCTGATAGGGTGATGCCATCCTGTTCACGGAATTGCACCTCATTTCCTACCACAACCTCCTGAAGTTTCGTTTCAAACCGAGGAGATACCTGTTGAAGGGGAGGAGCTGCCCGCATACATTGTGGCCGGGATTCATATACCTCTCCATCCGCTAATAGTATTTGTATGTGATAGGACTTTTCATCTTCCACTTTGAAATCTGCATAGGGGAGAACGTACTGTTGCTGATCCTCAGACCAGGAATACACCCAACTTCCCCCTGCATCATCATACAGGGTAATTTCAGCGCTTTTAATCAGGTCGTTACGTTCGTTGTTAATGGGGCCGGTCCACTGCAAACGAATATGAAATAATTCAGGGTTTTCCGGTAAGGTTTGGCGGTCATTAAAACTGATATTGGTTATGGTACCGTCTACAACGAGACGAGGAGGTTCGCTGCCCGTTTCGAATTCGATGGGTTCAATACATCCACTAGTCAAGAGTGTGCACAGTGCTATATAAAAACAGAATTTATACATCCCCTGATCAGATTTTAAAGTTGTAGGCAAGTGATGGGAAAATGCTTCCAAGGATTGATAGCTGGAAGGCATTTCCACGTTGCGTAAAATAAACCGAGTATGGATTCTTTCTGCCATACACGTTATACAATGACAAGATCCATTCGCCATCAATGAATTTGTCTTTCTTCAATCCACTTTTCAGTGTGAAGGATAAATCAAGCCTGTGATAATCGGGTACCCTGAATTGATTCCGCTCGCTGTAATTAAGGACGGTGAGAATATTTTCGTATTGGAATTTTGAAACCGGAACAGTAATCGGGCGACCAGTAGAATAGGAGAAATTAAGGCTTATGCTGAATCGCCTGCTGGTTTTGTAATTCATCACCAGCGAGAGATCATGTGGTTTGTCGTAATTCGACGGATACCATTTTCCTTCATTGATGGTTTCTTCATCGAATTGGGTTTGATCAAACCGGCGTTCGGTGCGTGCGTAGGTATAGCCAAGCCACCCGGTCAATTTTCCCCGGTTTTTTCGCAGGAGAAATTCTGCTCCGTAAGCGCGGCCTGTTCCTTGAATCAAGTCAGCATCCAGCGTCTCGTTTAAAAGGACAGTGGCGCCATTTTTATAATCAACCACCTGGTCGATGTCTTTGTAGTAGGCCTCTACTGAAATCTCATACATATTCTCCCGCCAGTTTTTAAATAGCCCAACGGTAAATTGATTAGCGGTAGAGGGCTCCAGGTTGTACCCTGTAGACTTCCAGTAATCTACAGGCGATATGGCCGTCGTATTGGAGATCAGGTGAATGTACTGACGGGTTCTGTAATAGCTCGCCTTGAAAGAAGTCGTGGGGTTCATCAACCATCGTAGTGACAAACGAGGTTCTACGCCGAATTGCTCCCTGAACACCTCATTATTTGAAAAGGTGAGTGTATCGATAATGGATTGTTCGGACCTGGGTACGCCTTCAGCAAATTCAAAGTATTCTCCACCCATGGATAAGAAACTGGAAATACGTAGTCCGTAGACCAAAGACAGAACCGGCGTAATAGAAAATTCATCATTGATGTAGACGGCACTTTCCAGGGCGCGTTCTTTCGGAATGGTTACCGGAAGTTCGTTCGTATTGTCTTTTAACGGATCAAATTCTCCCGAATTAAATTCATACAAGAGAGAGGAGAAACCAAAATCTACTTTATGGATTTTATTGGGCGACCAGCTAAAATCAAGCTTTCCCTGGTAGTTGCGAATACCTGAATTGTAATCAAACGCATACAGGTCCTGCTCATTGGTAATATCGCTTTGGTAGTCACTAAATACGGCATGGGCCTGCATTAATAGCTCCGGGGAGAAAATGTGGGACCAGCTTAGGGTAGCAGCCGTGCTTTTCCAAAAATAGGTGGTATCAGAGGCAAATTGGAACCGGTCCTGGCTGAGATAGGTGGAAAGCGTAAATACATTTCGTTTATTATGGATGTGGTTAATTTTCAGATTCGCATCGTAGAAGCTGGCTGAACTCTGATACAGATCAGGATCTTTCATCTGCTTTAATAACCAGTCCGAATAAGACGCCCTGCCCCCGACGATAAAGGACGTTTTTTCTTTTTTAATCGGGCCTTCTACCGTGAGGCGCGAGGAGACCAGACCAATCCCTCCGTTTACTTCAAATTCCTTGGCGTTCCCGTTTCGCAGATTAACATTTAATACAGAAGAAACGCGACCTCCATAATTGGCCGGTCCTCCTCCTTTGTACAACACCACATCCCGCAGAAGGTCCGGATTGAAGGCGCTAAAAAAACCAAAGAGATGGGCGCTGTTATAGAGGATCGCTTCATCCTGCATCAGGAGGTTTTGTCCGGGATCACCTCCCCGGACGTTATACCCTGAAGTACCTTCACCCACCGAGCTTACCCCGGGCAGGGAAATTAAACTTTTCACAGGGTCTACTTCACCAAGAAATGCCGGAAGACTTCGGATCGCTTCAATGCCAATAACTTCCTTGCCTGCTACCTTTTCAGAAACCCCTTCATTCTGCCCTAGTGCGGAAATTGTAACTTCTTCCAGTTTCACCGTTTCATTGAATAATTCAAGATCAACCGAACCGGTGTTTAATAATTGGACGGGCAGGGTTTGCGCTTCATACCCTGCATATTGAGCAATGATCTGATAACGCCCCGGGCGCAGTGAGAATTCATAGTAGCCGCTGATATTCGTAATAGTTCCATTTGTCGTCCCGGCCACCTGTACACTGGCTCCGACGAGTGGCGAATTATCCCGGCCATCCCGAATATACCCTGAGAGTACTACCGGCTCGCCTGGTCGCTCGGGTTCGCCGGTCCCAACCATGACATACTTATCAAGCAACGGGTCATCCTCTTCCCATTCTTCGTATCGATAGGTATTGAGCCCTTCCTGATTGAGGATAACCAGATTGTTCTCATAGGGGATCAGCGAATACTGCCGTGTTTTTAATGCCGCTTCAAGCACGGGAATAACCGCATTGCCTGCCTGAGCCGTAATGAGAATTGATTCTAATTCCCATTCTTCCTTATAAAAAAAGGTGTAACCGGAGGCCGAGGATAAATCCCTCAATACCTCAGGCAAAGGTACGGCCTGGTACATTTTCTGAAATGTAAGGGTTG
>CAYGOW010000031.1:4198-5536 GCA_964351425.1 uncultured Roseivirgaceae bacterium | reverse complement strand
GTCTGGCTTGCCGCGGGTAGCCAGAGAAACAGGAAGAGGAGGAAGAACAGTGGTTGTTGTTGTTTGACCATGGAGTGCAAATAAATAAAAATTACAGCTGCTTTGGCGTATGATTATATTATTTTATTTGATCGGTAAATGCTTATGCGGGTATTTGTATAATTATATATTAAAAGAAAGTGAGATCTGTTATACATAGGAGTTCCGAACGCAAGGGTGGCTATAGAATAACCAAAAGCTAAAAGGTTGTAGCATAGGATTTAATGTATTAGCTCATTATCTTACCACTCCATGCGGCTTTTCCATAAAATATTGGAATTGTCAGGTCGCAGAGAAATAAACTATGGATATCACATCATTCTTTGGGAGGTTTCACCCATTAATTGTACACCTGCCAATTGGTATTGTTGTATTGGCGTTATGTTTGACTTTTTTATTGAAGAAAGACGGACCCCTTCGCAACCGAATTGTAGGCATTGTCTGCTTGATTGGTTTTATCTTTTCTTTATTGGCCCTGGCCAGTGGGTTTATGCTTTCTTCAAGCGGACATTATTCTCCCTCTGATCTTTCAATCCACAAATGGATGGCAATAGGGACAAGTATAGGCTTATTCACGGGTTGGCTGATCTGGTCAGAACGGATTAAACTTACAGAACGTTTGTCCAGCGGCTATATGGTCGGACTACTCCTGATCATAGGCATTACGGGGCATTTCGGGGGTAATCTGACCCATGGCCCTGAGTATCTTGTCGAATATGCACCGGAGCCTGTACGAGGTTGGATACTACCTGTAAGGCAGTCGCCTGTACAGGCGTCTGCTGATTCGGTGGTCATTTATGCTGATCTGGTAGTCCCTATCCTGGAGAAGAAGTGCATTGAATGTCATTCGGACGAAGTCAGGCAGGGGGGACTTGATTTGTCAAATTATGATAGCCTGCTCAAAGGGGGTGATAATGGAGAGGTTGTCCGGTTTGGTGATGCCGCGGGCAGTGAATTATATAAGAGGATTACGATGAACCCCGATCATATAAAGTTCATGCCGCCGAATGGAAAAACGGTGAGCTTCCATGATATTCAGTTAATACAATGGTGGATCAACGAAAAGGCCATGGATACCGTTCATGTTTCAGAAGTAGCCATACCAGGTACAGTGTCTGAATATTTGATGGATGCTTACGCACTGGATACAAGGCCTTTGGCATATTATGAAAAATTTCAGCCTGAAAAACTTCCGGAGACGTTTTTTGAGAAGGCTGCGGAGAATGGCTGGCGGGTACAATATCTGAGCTCATCGAATTATGCCCTGGAGGTAGCTTATCTTGGTGATAGTATTACCAG
>CAYGOW010000031.1:0-4188 GCA_964351425.1 uncultured Roseivirgaceae bacterium | reverse complement strand
ATTCACTGGTGGACAGATTTTCTGCGTATCCGGAATTAACCCGACTGAGATTACAGCAAAATCCGGTGACAAATAAAATGATGGACAGGTTACCGGAATTAGAACATCTTGAAGTATTGAATTTATATGCTACCAATATCAGCGATTCATCGGTTGACAAATTGATTTCGTACAAATCGTTAAAGGCCCTCTATTTGTGGCAGACAGATATTTCGGAGGACGGTCTGGCAAGTTTACGGCAAGGCCTTCCCGATACGAGAATAGATTTCGGATCAGCGCTTGAAATAGTAGTGAAAGATTCAACAGTTACAGAATAACCATTGTCTTGTCATGCTTCCATGAAAGCATGGCTTGTCTGCATAGTACCAACATATGCTCATTAAAAAACATATTAGCCTTCAATTCACTATCAGGAATAGCTGGCGCAACCTGCTTTATGTGTTTATTGCGTCCGTACTTTCCTACACGGTAAACTATTTATACCTCGATGAATTTGTGGATACACCGACCATGATACCTACCATCCTGGGTACAGCACTTGCTTTCTTTATTGGTTTTAATAATAACCAGGCCTATGACCGGTGGTGGGAGGCAAGAAAGATATGGGGCATGATTGTGAATACTTCCCGTTCATGGGCCCGGCAATGGCTGCATTATTCCACGGTATCGGATCAATTGCCAATGGACGTTTTGAAGCGGCTTAGAATTGGCGCAATACATCGGCAGGTTGCTTTTGTATATTCTTTAAAAGAAAGTCTTCGTGGCACGTCAAAAATGAAACATCACAAGTTTCTCTCAAAGGAGGAAATAAGTCGGGTAGATAACGAATCGAATACGCCCAATGCACTTTTGAGTGAACATGCCAGGGACCTTCAATTCCTGTATGAATCTGGTGGCGTCGATGGCTTCAGGTTTCAGGAAATGAACAGGACACTTAACGCCATTTGTGACGAAATGGGTAAATGCGAGCGTATAAAAAATACGGTATTTCCACCTACGTATAATTATTATACGCGAATTTTCGTGTTCATTTTTGTTATCCTGGAAGTACTGGGAACGGTCAATGACATCGGGTTATGGTCTATTGTAACGGGTTCGATGATAGGATATATATTCCTTACAACTCAGGCGATCGGTCTGGCTTTGCTCAATCCATTTGAAATGAACCCTGCCTCATTGCCATTAGACCAGATTACCCGTACTATTGAAATTAATCTCTTTGAGATGGAAGGCGCAGTCCGAATTCCAAAACCTATCGTGCCAAAGGGCCAGGAATTTATAACCTAAGACCTGAGCTTTTAGAAGAGTATATTTACCCACCGCCAGTGTGAAATTTTAAAGGATCCGATTACATCTTATCCGCCTTCTGTAAGTTCGCAACACCATGAAATGACCCACCGAATTCAGTCAGGAAAGAATCATAAATAAAAAAAGCGGCAGGAATTATCCTACCACTTTACTGGGAGTTTATTCCCTACCTTATGAAACTACTACTTCTTTTGATTCCTTCTTATGTGTGCCTGTTAAATGCATGGCATATAGCACGACACTTGAAGCTTGTCCGCCAGTGTCCCTCAGCAATACGTAGGATCCCTGGAGCGTGACCGAATGTCCCGATCTATCGGAATAGTCAAATGCGCCTTCTTGTTTTTCTCCCATGTTTAAAGCGGAAAGGATTTCATGGAATTTAGATGAAGTCATTTGATTGTTGACCAGCGTACTGTGGTTGAGTCCAATTGATTCTTCTTCACTCCGGCCAATCTTGTGGGCAAAGGCCTGGTTGGCTGAAATAACATTTCCTTCCAGATCAAATTCAGCAAAGCATAAGTTGCTCTCATTGAGCGCACGGAATCGGGTTTCAAATTCCTGTGTTTTGCGTTGCATTTCTTCCTGTGTGGCAGACAATTCCTCCATATTCTGACGCATTTCTTCGTCCTGAGCCCGTAACATTTCTGTTTGTTCCTGGGATTTTTCAAACAGGAGCTTGGTTTGTTCGTTAATCTTGGCCGAGGCGATTACGGAGGCAATGTTTTCACAAACCTTTAGCAGGAAATCGATCTTGAATTGTTCGAATTCCGTGAAGGAGGCAATTTCAATGACCCCTTCAATAATTTGCTCTGTTTTTACCGGCACGACGATCAGGAAGTCAGGCGTTGCTTCGCCGAGTCCGGAAGTAATATTGATATATCCTTTAGGGATTTCTTTTAGAAGCACATATTCTTTCTCCATATAACACTGGCCAACGATGCCTTCGCCCGGAGCGATGCGCTTTTCCAGAAACTTTTTCCGATCATATGCATAGCATCCCTTAAGCTCCAGAAATTCTTCATTTTCTTCCTCCATACGGATGAAAATGGCTCCTTGATTGGCCTTCAGGTATTTAACAAGGTAGGATATTACCTGGAAGGATAAGTCATCCAGATTTCCTTCATTGTTTCGAATAATTTCACTTATCTCGGCAATTCCAACATTGATAAACTTTTCTTCCTTCTCGCGGTCGGCACTTTGTTTCAGGCTGTTGCGCATTTCCCGCAATGCTGACCCCATCAGGTCACCCTCTATCACCTCAACTTCGGTATCCAGGTCACCACTCGCGATCTCGTTCGCAATCTCCACGTTTTTGACCATGATTTTTTCATTGTCACGCATCTTGAGAATGTTAATAGCATTTTCAGTCGTGTGCTTTTCAAGGTTATGTGCATAGATCGCAGCAAGAACCACACCCACGGCATAGAGACCGGCGTGAAATAAAAAGGTCTGAAAGTCCATGAACTCCAATTGGGTGAAGTAAATGCTTTTGTAGGCAACATTATCATTAACTACGCCCAGGTACTGGATGTAGGCAAACGATGAATGATGGACCACTACGAACAAGGCCTGCGGGATAAAAGCAAACTTATTCTGATAGGTAATCATAGCAATAATTGCGATGAAGGCAGTAAAATGCATTTCGAAGAGCCCATGCATTTGGTAAATGAACTGCGCCATAAAGATGCCAAAAACCAGACTTGCCACGTATTGGATATTCCTGGTCTTTCCAAACAGGTATTTGCTGCCAAAGTAAAGGGCGAGATTGAGTGACCCAACACCAATTCCCACTAAATAGGTATCATAAAAGAACGACAGGAGTATTCCAAAAATGAAATAACCTATGAGAACGATCTCAATGATCTTATTCGATTGAGAATAAACGCCGTTAAAAAATGACATGCGAAATCGCAGCAAAGACCGGCGTCATGGTGACAGCCTAAAGCCTAAGTCGAACCTAAATTCGGCAAAAGGTTGAAGGATTCTAAAGCGGCGCGGCAGATCACAAGCCCGGGCAAGTGAAGTTTAGGTAATCCGGGATTTAGAGAGGGCCGAATGGCTGACGGAGATGCAGTGAAGACAAGCGGCGGTTCGAGCGGCCTTGAGCGGTTGATCGAGATCGGTCTCGCGCTTTCGGCCGAACGCAATCATGATCGCCTGACGGAGATGATTCTCCTTGAGGCGCTGGATATCACCAACGCCGATGGTGGCACTCTCTATCTTCGCACGGACGATGATGCGCTGAAGTTTGTGATTATGCGCACCAACTCTCTTAAAATCGCCATGGGCGGGACCACCGGAGTGCCGATCCCTTTTCCGCCGGTGCGGATGTACAACGCGGAAACGGGCCAACCCAATTTTAATAACGTCTCGGCTGCCGCGGCGCTGGACAAGAAGGCCATCAATATTCCCGATGCCTACGAGGCAGAAGGGTACGATTTCTCGGGCACCAAGAAATTCGATGAGGGAACCGGATATCGATCCAAATCTTTCCTATGCATTCCGCTGATGAATTACTCCGATGAAGTTATCGGAGTTCTGCAGTTGCTCAACGCGAAGGACGATGCGGGCGAAGTGGTCCCCTTCACGGCCGAAGTGCAGCGCACGATCGGCGCGCTCGCTTCGCAAGCGGCGGTCGCTATCGACAATCAAAAGTTAATCGAGGCCCAGAAGGCCCTGATGGACAGCTTGATCAAAGTTATGGCGCACGCCATCGACGCCAAGTCGCCCTACACCGGAGGGCACTGCCAGCGCGTGCCCGAACTAACAAAGATGCTGGCATCCAAAGCCAGCGATTCTAAAGAAGGGGTGTTTGCAGATTTCGAGCTTGATGATCAGCAATGGTATGAATTGCACGTTGCCGCGTGGCTTCACGACATC
>CAYGOW010000030.1:16191-16883 GCA_964351425.1 uncultured Roseivirgaceae bacterium | reverse complement strand
CCCTTGGCCAGTTCGCCATTATTAATCAAGGTAATTGCTGTCCAGTATTTCATTTCCAGATTATCAGGAAACATCTCCTGGGCGGCATTATATTCTGCCAGTGCACGGGGCATATCATTTACCTCCAAAGCCAAATCACCTTTATTCATATGTTCGTAAGCGCGAAACACCCGAAGCAAACGGGCAAGCTCTATCAATGGTGTCTCACTGTCATCCACCCGCAGGTCGACATAAGGATCCTCCCAGACCTCTCCTTTTTCCCCTTTGACCACAAGAATAGCTGCGGATTGCTTACCCCGAATATCGCCACCGGTAGCTTGTGCCGCTTCCAACGTTTTTAATACCCGCTCTGCCAACGGAAGTGAAGCATTCTCCCGGAATGCTTTGTCCATAGCCCCCCATACTTCATCGGTTAACATCATGTTGGCCTGCACACTGAATCCTTCGCCCTGAATATGCCCGGCTTCAGCAATACAGGATTCTCCGGTATGCGTGGCAACTCTGCCTTGATTGTCTACAATAGCCACCTGCCGAAAGGCCCGTCCTTCATCTCCGGCCAGCAAGATCGCCAGGGCCTCACTGGCCGACTTCCCTTCTTTGAGCAACCGAAGGCCCTCAGGGCCGAAGCTCTTGTTGGTGAAGGACTGTGTAGCTACTGCCCCTACACCTGCCTCAGCCCAGCTGACAGCAGT
>CAYGOW010000030.1:14424-16181 GCA_964351425.1 uncultured Roseivirgaceae bacterium | reverse complement strand
ACCCACGGAAAACCAGTGACTTTGCACCGCTACGGCCATCTCACCCGTTTGGGCGTCTCTGGCTACGATAGAGTACGTATGGGCCAATGGCTCTGACTTTTTAAAGTGCTGCGCGATTGAGAAAGATGAAATGATTACCAGCAGAAGGAGTGTCAGACTAACAGACTTAAACATGGGTATATTGTTAAGTGAATAATCAATAGTTCTAAGTGGTGAATTTACCCATATTCCAGTCTGTTCGCCAACTATTTTCAGAACAGAAAGACACGGAAAGGCATACTTTTTTTTACCAAGGCCAGCATACTCTGGCTATTTTTTGGCAAATTCGTGTCCATGCGAATCGAAGAGAACTACCCGCTGAAGAAGCTAAATACGTTTGGACTGGAAGCACATGCCCCGCGATTCATCGTGTGCTCTTCACTAAAGGAGGTTCAGGACCTGGTAAAAAATCCTGAGTTGCCTAGCCAAGACGCATTTATCCTGGGTGGAGGCAGCAATATTCTCTTTACTAAAAATCCGGACGACCTGGTCATCAAGATGGCCATTCATGGGCGGGAAATTATCAAAGAAGACGATGACCACGTATGGGTTCGCTGTGGTGCCGGTGAAAACTGGCACGAATTTGTCCTGTATACGCTGGAGAATAATTGGGGCGGCATTGAGAACCTATCGCTCATACCGGGCACCGTGGGAGCAGCGCCCATGCAGAATATTGGTGCTTATGGCGTGGAAATCGAACAGGTTTTCGATCATTTACGAGCCGTGGATAGAAAAACGGGAGAAATAAAAACGTTCGACACGGAAGCCTGTAATTTCGGATACCGGGAAAGTGTATTTAAAAATATTTATAAGAATAAGTACATTATTTGTGATGTAACGTTCCGCTTGAATAAACCCCCGCATCAATTGAACGTAACATATGGAGCCATAAACCAAATGCTCGAAGAAGCCGGGTATGATTCGCCCGGAATACGCGAAGTCAGCGAGGCGGTGATCCGCATTCGTCAAAGCAAATTACCGGATCCGGCAAAAATTGGTAACTCCGGTAGCTTCTTTAAAAATCCCTCCATACCAAAAGAAAAGTTTGAGCAATTAAGGCAAACCTATCCGGAAATACCGGGCTACCCTGTGAGCGATGCGTTGGTTAAAGTTCCTGCCGGATGGCTGATTGAAAAATGTGGATGGAAAGGCCTCACACGCGACAACATTGGCGTGCATAAGTTACAGGCGCTGGTGCTTGTCAACTACGGCGGAGGCAAAGGAGAAGACGTATGGAAACTTGCCCGTGAAATCCAGGCATCCGTGACAGAAACATTTGGGATTGATCTGCAACCTGAAGTAAATATCATCTAGATCATGTGAGTAACATTATCCAGATTACCCGAATACTGACTCACTTCCACACCAAATTTCTCCAGGAAATCGACCCCTTCGTCTGACTTAATTCCCTTGTATGCCGCGTAGGAATTGAGAAACATGACACGCTTTACACCCATGGTATAAATGATACGTGCACAGGCAAGACAGGGAGCAAGTGTAACGTACAGGGTAGCTCCTTCCACTTCCGTCTTGTTCTTTACCGCATATAATAACGCGTTCTGTTCGGCATGTATTGCCAGCGAACATCCTCCCTTGCTATCTCTGGGACATCCCTCACCCGGCCATTCAAGGTCACAATTATGCGTACCGGCCGGAGGTCCGTTATAGCCGATCGAAATAATACGGGTATCCTTGGTCAGGACAGCACCCACATGTCG
>CAYGOW010000030.1:9834-14414 GCA_964351425.1 uncultured Roseivirgaceae bacterium | reverse complement strand
GCTGGATACAATGGGATCGTCTTGCCAGGTTCACGGCAAGCTCCATAAATATATCATCAAAGTCGGGTCGCTCCATTAGGTCTTCGCTTGTCATTCCGGGTATAATTTTTGAGTGAAAGTTCCGTATATTTACCCATAATAAAAAAGATCCGTGTCAAATGCTTAAGAATATTTCCATCCTCATTCTGCTGTTTTCTGCAAGCACCAGTATCGCCTATTCTCAGGAAGAGGTAACTCCCCGCCCAAGTCCAACGGCAATTGTTACAATGAAATTTGAAGACACCTATGTGAAGGTTACCTATAGTCAGCCGCACAAACGGGGAAGAGAAGTTTTTGGCTCCCTTGTTCCTTATGGCGAGGTTTGGCGCACTGGGGCCAATGAGGCCACGGAGCTAACAACAACGGAAAGCATTCTGATTGGAGGAAATAAAATCGACGCAGGTACTTATTCAATATTTACTATCCCCGATGAAGATAAATGGACAATCATACTCAACAAAGAACTTGGTCAATGGGGAGCCTATAATTACAACGAAGAAGCTGATTTGATTCGTTTTGAGGTGCCGGTTCAGGAGGTTAAAGATGTAGTATGGGAGCCATTTACGATTGCATTCGAACAAAGAAATGAGCATGCTGATTTATTGATGATGTGGGATAGCACCATGGTCACTATTCCCATCGAATTCATGGATCATTAAGCAAATCTGCCTCCTGCTACGTTTACTTGCTTTTATCAGGCAACATAGCTGGCAAACTGGGTTAATTTCTATCCGATATATCCCCCATCTTGAGGCAAGCATTGAATAAAACTTTTTCGTACCTTGCCGGCATCAACCTGGCAACATTATGGAGAAGAAATACCAAAGCTTTAAGGAGTTTTATCCTTTCTATCTAAACGAACACCAGCACCCTGTTTCGCGTCTGCTGCACTTTATCGGGACCTCCCTCGTGTTTGTGATATTTATCTCAGTCCTCATTATGAAAACCTGGTGGGCCTTCCTGCTTATTCCGCTTGTGGGATATGGATTTGCCTGGGTCGGACATTTCTTCTTTGAAAAAAATAAGCCCGCTACTTTTCAATATCCTCTGTACAGTTTGGGTAGCGATTTTAAGCTGTTCTTTGATATCCTGGGCGGCAGGCAATCACTGTTACCTGAAAATCAAACGAAGCACCAGGATAAATAATTACTATCTCTTAAGGAAGCCAATTGAAACAAATCATCTCCCAATTGTTTTAATGGGAGAATGAAAGAAAAAATTTGCATTCACTGGTTTAAGCGTGACCTCCGCCTTACCGATAACGAGGCACTATCAATCGCTTGTTCGGATCCGAGGCCTCTTTTACTGCTTTATATTTTAGAACCTTCGCTGGAACAGGACGCACATTACAGTGACCGGCATTTTACCTTCATCAAAGAAAGCCTTTCAAACCTTAACCAAGATCTCGCCGAATACCAGACACGCGTCGTATGCGCTTATGGTGAAGTGACCGATGTTTTCCGTAGCATTCAGTCCAGCTATGATATTGAAAGCCTCTACAGCCTGCAGGAAACCGGAATTCAGCTTACCTATCAACGGGATCTGAACCTGGCGGAATATTGCAGAAACCATGACATCCGGTGGAAGGAGTTTCAGCAGAATGGTGTCATACGGGGTATTCAAAACCGACAGAACTGGAAAAGAGCCTGGTATTCATACATGAAAAGTCCGTTAGCACCTAACAGACTGCATGACGCTACTTTTCTGATGTCGGCGGATGACAGACTCCCCGGCATGATTGAATTTTCGCTGCAGACTCAAAAGCATACACGCCAGAAAGGTGGACGCACCGCTGCTTTGCGTTATGCCACCTCTTTTTTTGAAGAACGAGTAACACTTTATTCACGGAATATATCCAAACCGGAAGCCTCCCGGACAGGGTGCAGTCGATTGTCACCTTACCTGGCATGGGGTAATTTATCAGTCCGCGAGGTTTACCAGGAGGCGTTAAAACAAAAAGATAATGGCGTCGCTAAAGGCGCGCTAAAAGCTTTCATGTCTCGTTTGCGGTGGCATTGTCATTTCATCCAGAAATTTGAAATGGAATCCCGAATGGAATTTGAAGCTGTTAATAAGGGGTATCTTGACCTCGAACAGGTTAAAAACCCCGCATATCTTGAGGCTTGGATGTCGGGACAAACCGGGTACCCCCTGGTAGACGCTAGTATGAGATGCCTTGCATTAACAGGATATGTAAACTTCAGAATGCGCGCCATGGTGACCTCATTTCTAACGCATCATCTGTTTCAGCATTTTACCTGGGGGAGTCATTGGCTGGCCAGGCAATTCCTGGATTTTGAGCCAGGAATCCACTACGGTCAGATGCAGATGCAGGCCGGATTCACAGGTATAAACACCATTCGTGTGTATAATCCGACCCTTAATGCCAAAAAACATGATGAGGATGCTGTATTTATTAAAAAATATATCCTGGAACTTTCCAACCTGCCTGCGGCCCTTGCGATTGAGCCATGGAAAATATCACCCATTGAAGCCAACAGCTTTAACTTTTCTCCCGGTAAAGATTATCCAAAACCCATTGTAGACATCGCAGTCACCAGGAAAGCTGCACTGGACAAGCTCTATGGTCACCGCAAAAACAAAGTCGTTAAGGAGGAATCAAGCAGAATCCTCCGAAAACATACCCTTCGCTAAATGCTTCTGTTAACCCGCTGAATAACTGATCCGGTAAATCAGGCCCGCCTGGTCATCCGAAACCAGGATCGACCCATCCGGCATCTGGAGTACATCCACAGGCCGGCCCCAGGATTGTTGTTCGGTCTCATTAAGCCAACCATCAGCAAACACAGTTGCATTGGTAGCCTGGTTATTTTCAACCGATACACGCATCAATCGATAGCCAATTTTGGATGAACGGTTCCATGAACCATGTTGCGCTACAATGATATCACCTGAGTAATCAGCAGGAAACATATTGCCCGTATAAAATTTTAATCCCAAAGGAGCAGTATGTGCCTGGAATTTGTACGCGGGTGGAGCGAATTCATCGCAGTCACGCTGATCGCCAAATTCCGGATCACTGATATACCCACCGTGGCAAAACGGATAGCCAAAATGCTGTCCCATTTCCGTAACCCTGTTTAGCTCACAAGGTGGAATGCTATCCCCCAGCATGTCTCTTCCATTATCAGTAAACCACATTTCGCCCGTTTCAGGGTGCCAGTCAAAACCTACTGTATTTCGGACCCCGTGAACATATACTTCGGGCGTACCTCCCGAAACATCCAAACGTGTGATGGATGCAAACACTTCATCATCGGACAAACAGATATTGCAGGGAGCGCCAACGGGTACATACAACATGCCATCCGGTCCGAATGCAATATATTTCCAACCATGATGCCCTTCCGTTGGATATTGATCGTAAATCACTTCTTTCGCCGGCGGGTTTTCCATATTTGCTTCCACATCAGCATAGCGAAGGATTCTGTTAATCTCAGCTACATAGAGGTTTCCATCCCGGAATGCCACGCCATTCGGTGAATTCAATCCGGTATCAATAACATATTTCTCGTCAGCGAAAAAATCTCCGTCAGTATCCCGAACTGCATATACCTTGTCCCCGTTACGGTTACCAACATATATGGTTCCTGACGGGCTCATTGCCAGGGATCGGGCGTTATTCACTTCCGCAAAAACACTAATGGAAAATCCATCAGGTAAGTTAATCATGCTCATCAGAGAATCTGCTTCTCCGGGGTTTGAAATATCTATGGATGTTGTGTCTCCGGAATTATCCTGACACCCCATCAATAAAAAAGCCAACAGTGTTACGATGTATAAATTTTTCATGGCACAAAGTTACGTTATTTATGAATCTCCTAACAACCGTTCAAATAGTTCATGAATCAAATTGCCCTACCTGTTTTTAAGGTAATTTGAATCCGCTACCTTTGCGGGATGTTATCAATTAACAACCTTTCTTATTTTGTAGGTGGCAGGGCCCTGTACGAAGGCGCATCACTCCATATCCGGCCAAAGGATAAAATCGGACTTATCGGATTGAACGGTAAAGGAAAATCTACTTTGCTAAAGCTTATTAACGGCACCTTGATACCCGATGGAGGCGAAATAAGTAAAAGCAATGAATGTACGGTTGGTTTTTTAAACCAGGACCTTCTCTCCTACCTCACTGATGACAGCATTCTTTCCGTGGCCATGGAAGCATTCTCCGAGGCCGTTGAAACTCAGAAAAAAATTGATAAAATTCTCCGTCAGCTTGAAACCGATTATTCAGATAAGCTGGTTGAAAAACTAACAAAGCTCCAGGAAAAATTCGAACGCCTGGAAGGCTATTCCATGCAGGCAAAAGCGGAGGAGATATTGGAAGGGATTGGTTTCAGTACGTCAGACCTGCATCGCCCGCTACGCGAGTTTTCCGGCGGCTGGCGCATGCGTGTCATGCTGGCCAAGTTATTATTGGAAAAACCCAGCCTGCTTATGCTGGATGAGCCCACCAACCACCTGGATCTTCCTTCCATTGAATGGGTGGAAAATTATCTTCGCTCCTATGAGGGCGC
>CAYGOW010000030.1:0-9779 GCA_964351425.1 uncultured Roseivirgaceae bacterium | reverse complement strand
AAAACCAGCAGCAGAAAATAAAACAAACGGAGCGGTTCATCGAAAGATTCCGTGCCAAGTCCACCAAAGCGCGCCAGGTGCAATCCCGGGTAAAGGCATTGGAGAAAATGGACCGCGTAGAAGACATAATAGACGAAAACGCGGCAGTAAACTTTCGCTTCAAATTCAAGCAGAAATCCGGCCGCCATGTCATGCGCCTGGAAGATGTCAGCAAGGCCTACGGCGAAGTTGAAATCCTTCAGAACTCAACTGCTCATATCGAGCGTGGCGATAAAATTGCCCTTATCGGCGCCAATGGCAAGGGTAAGTCTACGTTGCTCCGGATCATTTCAGGTACAGAACCAATAGAAGGGAAACGGGAAGAAGGGTACAATGTGATCCAGGGTTTTTACGCGCAGCATCAGCTGGAAGCACTTCATGTTAACAATGAGATTCTGGAAGAACTTAAGCAGGCAGGCTCAGGGAAATCAGATCTTGAATTACGGCAGATTCTGGGTTGTTTTCTGTTTTCTGATGATGACGTTTTTAAGAAAGTAAAAGTCCTTTCCGGTGGGGAAAAATCACGGGTGGCGCTGGCCAAAACACTTATTTCAGAAGCGAACTTTTTATTACTCGATGAGCCTACCAACCACCTTGATTTTATCTCGGAGAATATTTTAATTCAGGCACTCCAGCAATACGAAGGAACCTTTGTAGTGGTTTCTCACAACCGGCATTTTATATCGGAGGTAGCTAATAAAATCTGGTATATCGAAAATAAGGAGATCAAAGAATACCCGGGGACCTACAAAGAGTTCATGTATTGGCGAAACGAGATTCAGCCGCCTTCGGAGGAAACCAACGAAACGCCCGTGGTCGAAAAGAAGGATAAGTCTAATCCTCCCAAACCACGGCGAAATGAAGACGACGCCCTGCTGAAAAAAGCGCAATCCACTCTGGATGGCCTTGAATCAGAAATCCTGGAAATCGAAATGGAAAAGGAATCCCTGGAAAAACACATGGCTAACCCAGATATTTTCGGTAATCCGGATAAATTATTTGAAGTGAACCAGGATTATGAAACGGTTAACCAGAAAATAGAATCACTCACCAGAAAATGGGAAAAGCTCGCCGGGGAAATCGAGCAAATGAAATCAGAGTAATGCATGTATAATGGTGCGGGCAAGGATGAGTGGACTTTATTTAACCCCGGTCAGCTATTGTTCCACGCAAGTCAAATAATTCTCCCGTTATATTTTAAAATAGCTGGATACGGAAATCTTATCCAAAGGTATTAGCCATCATTTTAATCCCGGACAATAAGCCGTTTCACCAGGCTATTCAAACTGATAGCGCATGGCAAAACCCAGTTCCAGTGATCTAGGAAGCACATCGTCATTCCGAACTGATATCAGCGATTGGCGCACTTGTGGTCTTAGCGCAAGCTGGTAACGCTCAGCAATGGTGTAGTTAACTTCGGTGCTCAATAGAGCACTCATACCATAAGTCTGGTATTCATCGCTGTCACCAGGCTTGTAGGCCTGTGCACTCAGGTTGCCTTCAGAGTCTTCAACACGATATTTCAGCATGATCTCATTGGCAATACCCGTCAGTAAGCGAATACCTACCTTACTGTCCAGCAGGATATAACCAACCTGAAGAGGCACGGTAATCATCTGCAATGAGTTCTCAAGCTGGTACGGCTCGCCTACCACGGCCCCTGCAAACGATTCTGCCGATAAGCTTGACATGGCGTCTCCACGGGCGGATATGATATTTGATGTACCTGAGGTATTTCTTTCCAGGTAGCCCAGGCCGCCCTGAATAATCCATTTTGGGGCAATTTGTTTGCCCAGATTCATTTCCATTTGAAATACTGAGCCTTTCGTATCTTCCGACACCCGTCCTACCTGAATTGAACTGGCATTGTCCATGGAAGCCGCTAACGTGTAGACATCGTTTACACCCGAACCACTGGTAAAATTGCCGGTAGAGACCCCCAAAGCAGCCCATCCATGCCCTTTGTATTTCTTAGGCGACGTAACTACATAAGGCACTCCTGTCGGGGACACGGAAGGAAGATCCGCTTCGTACGCCAGGCTGGTACCAAATGGGTCCGGTGACACCAGCTCATCCGAAAATGAAGTCAGTACCGGTCCGTTAAGCGTCGGAATAGAATTTCTTTTCGTTTGACGATCAAGGGCAACTAACGCTTCACTCGTATCAAGTCCACTGACAGCAGGTTTGGTTGTTTGTTTTGCATAGGATTCTGTTGAAGTTATTGCGTTTTCCCCGGGCAAAACCGGATCTGAAGAAGGAGTCGTCAGTCTTTCAGCATCTGGCACGGCAGCTGTTGCTTGTTGGCTGTCCGGCGTCTCATCCAAATCTTGCGTAGACTCCTGAACCGCCACCGGCATGGATGCAGGCACTTCTTTTGTAAACAGTTGATATACCCCTGCTGCCCCAATAGACATGGCAAATAAGACAGAGGCTGCCATGGCCAGCTGTATCAGAAAAAGTCGTTTTCCATTCCCCTTACCTCCATGCAATGAACGATCAATACCTTCCCAGACTTTCGCGGGAGGAGTCATGCGGGCATCCGCAAAGGCATGCTCCCATTCTTGCTCAAAATGTGATCTATCGGCCTGTCCCATATGAAACTTTGTTTTCATTAATTATCATTTCCTGAAGCAGATTCCGAGCCCGCGAATATTGCGATTTCGAAGTCCCTTCACTTATTTCAAGCATCTCTGCTATCTCCTTATGTGTATATCCCTCTATGGCATATAAATTGAATATCACCGAACATCCCGTAGGAAGTTTACGGATCATCGCCATCAATTCCTCCAATCGAAAATCCGCCAGTGACATGTTTTCATCCAGCGTCATGGAAATAGTAGTTACATCCACCATTGGATACATGTATAGCTTACTTCGTTGATGGTTGAGGGCGGTACGAACGAGGACTCGTTTCATCCAGTAGTACAGGGACGATTCTCCCCGGAAACTGTCAATCTTGTTATATATCTTGATAAAGGATTCCTGCAGAACATCTTCCGCTTCCAGATCCGAACGGCAATAGCGCATACTTACGGCAAATAATCGCGCCGAATACTGTTCATACAGTAATCTTTGCGACTTTCTGTCGCCTTTAATGCATCCTTTTATTAAAGAATTGTCGTCGTTCATACAGGCCCTGATATTTCTTAGACGCAGGATACTTGAATTTAGTTGGAAAGTTATCGAATTTTATTGTTGGTTGAATTGGCTTTCGCCATTTTAGGCCTGAATATTGATATCCCTCTTCTATGTTTCAATCTTTTATCTCATTCTCCTGCCTGGCCCTGGCCTTATTCAGCGGTTTATCCCAGGAAAGAAAAGTTCTGATTTATCAGAACGCTACCTACGAAGCCGAAATACGTACCGTAATGATCTATCCGCAAGGTGGCGGCAATTCCCCCTACCTTCGCCCTTCGGTAGCTTCTTTCGGCAACCAAAACCTGCTTCTTGAATTTGATGATCTCGTACAGGATTCGGAGGATTATAAGGTGAAAATAATCGCCTGCAACAGTGATTGGTCTAAAAGTGACCTGCGAAGTCTTGATTATCTGGATAATTACAATGAGTTTAACATTCAACAGTACGAATTCTCCGTAGATGTGAAGCTGAACTACGTCCATTACAGGTTTCCATTACCTCGGGTTACCCGTCCGGGAAACTATTTGTTGGTAGCCTACCGGGGAGACAATGAAAATGACATCATTCTGAGTCACAGGTTTATGATATTCGGAGAAGAAATGAATATCGGTATTACAAGCAATCTTCAGGGATTAACGTCGGTTGACCGCGGAAAGCAACAAATTGATTTTGTCGTAAACTATGGCAAGGTTGAAATGAGAAATCCACTGGAACAGGTACGGGTGGTCATTCGCCAGAACCAACGGTGGGATAATGCTATCACGCTGAACAGACCTTCATTTGTCAGGGAAATGGATAATCAGCTTGAATACCAGTTTTTCAATTTTGAGAATGCCTTTCCCGGAGGTTCGGAGTTTCGGTTTTTTGATATGCGATCCCTTCAATACCCCGGCCAGAATGTTGCATTTGCAAATCGCCAGGAGCGTCCTGTCCAGGTAGTGTTGGGTATGGATAAATCCCGGGGTACTGAGGCGTACAGCCTCATCGAAGACCTGAATGGTGACTTTGTTGTTGCCAATTCTGATACAGGAAATGGAATAGTCGAATCAGATTATGTACAGGTGACGTTTAATCTGGACCACAACGAAAATATTAAGGGAGAAGTGTACGTGGTCGGACAAATGAATAATTATAACCTGACTCCTGATAACAGGATGAACTACGACCCATCGAAAGGAATATACAGCGCCCAACTCTTATTAAAGCAGGGATGGTATAATTACAAATACGAAGTAAAGAGCGACTCGATTCCGGTTAATTTCTTTGAAGGGGATCATTATGAGACCGAGAATTCCTACGAAATCTTCGTATACTATGATCCCATCACCGAACGGGGCGAATATCTCATGGGGTACAAGGAGGTACGGTTAAACGCAATACGCTGATCACCGCGTGACAGCGTAGCTGAATTCGTATTTCAATGCACGGCTATTCGGATTGGTATTGGCCATATCCAACATGCCAAATCCTTTATGGGTAAACTGCCCTAAACCGCAATTAAAAACAAAATCAAGTACTTCCTTCGCTGCGTACAGCGTGAAAGGAAACGTATATCCCCTGATTTCATATTTAACGTCCTGGTCAAATACAGGGTAAATACGAGCGAATTTTTTCTGCTGGGCCGTAAGGCGGGCGATGTAATTCTTATCCGGAATTAGTTGGAATTTGTAGAAACCAGCCAATTCTTCTTCGGAATAAGAACCCGTCTGCTGCATCCGCTGTATCGTAGATTCATACAATAGATCAGAAAACACATCCGTTTCCGGCGGGATGAAGCGCTTCGCGGAACTATCGTTGAAACTGGAGTTAAGCACTACCAGAGGCGAAATACAGATGAACTTGTTGTATTCCTCCATTTCCACCGGCTCTTCGAGTTCGACCGTCTCCGGATGCAATGCCAATGCACCAAGTTCTACTTTTGGAAAGTCGAATAAATTGGTAAGGAAGTAATCAATAAACTCCTTATTTGGACTGGAAAGGACCAAGGTAACGCGGGAAGAATAATAGTGTAATCCTTTCCTGCTGATTTTGGTCTGTCCCTTCAATCCGGAAAAA
The DNA here is from genome assembly GCA_964351425.1 of uncultured Roseivirgaceae bacterium. Lineage (GTDB taxonomy): Bacteria > Bacteroidota > Bacteroidia > Cytophagales > Cyclobacteriaceae > JAUILA01. The sequence goes on along the minus strand of CAYGOW010000030.1, from coordinate 4,547 downwards.
TTATAAAATGTATAATTGACAAACTTCTCCTGATTGCCCTTCATGAGGATCCCTTTGATCATTTGCGCCAGAAGATACTGGTGGTGGAATGGGATATGACTACCTCTGTTCTTAAGTTGAAAAATTATCCTGACTCTCAATGTAAATGTGAATTTTTTAAAAAATCAGGGCTTAGTATAACTCAATTCAATAAAAAAGCGATCATTTGAACGGATCGTATTGACAAACGGAGTATCTAAGAACCTAAAAAATTACTACTAGCTTTTAAAAATAGTATTAAATGCTGACTTCTAAAAGATCATGTAATAAAAAAATGAGATTATACGTTAAATCTGAAATGCATGATGTCACCATCCTTCACGATATATTCTTTACCCTCGATGGAAATACGGCCTGCCTCACGACAGCCTAGCTCGGTTTTATATCGCTGATAATCATCGAGTTTAATCACTTCCGCCTTGATAAAGCCCCGTTCAAAGTCGGTGTGGATTACTCCGGCTGCCTGCGGTGCTTTCCATCCCCTTCGGATGGTCCAGGCGCGAACTTCTTTCTCACCTGCGGTAAAATATGTGATCAGGTCAAGTATGTGATAGGCCGCTTTGATTAACTTGCTTAAACCCGACTGTGTCAGGTTATATTCTTCCAGAAACATCGCTCGTTCCTCTACATCTTCCAGTTCGGCTATCTGAGCTTCAATCGAAGCGGATATGACAATTACTTCTGCGCCTTCCGACGCTGCCATTTTCTTTAATTCTTCGCTGTATTTATTCCCTTCAGGTAATGCATGTTCTTCAACATTCGCTACATAAATGACAGGTTTTACGGTCAGTAACTGCAAGTCAGCGATTGCTGCTTTTTCGTCCTGGCCAGCTTCCAATGACCTGGCATTTTTGCCCGATTCCAGGTGTTCTTTGTAGCGCATGAGAGCGGCCAGCTGTTTTTTGGCCGCTGCATCTCCGGTCTTTGCGACCTTTTCATACCGGCTGATTTTCTTCAAGACAGATTCCAGGTCTTTCAACTGCAGTTCGGTATCAATAACTTCCTTGTCTGAAATAGGGTTTATGCGTCCGTCTACATGAACAATATTATCATCTTCAAAACACCTGACGACGTGAGCAATCGCATCCACTTCACGAATATTTGCCAGGAATTGATTTCCCAGCCCTTCTCCCTTGCTGGCTCCTTTTACTAAACCGGCGATATCCACGAACTCCATCGTTGTAGGCATGACGCGCTGGGGATGGACCAGTTCCTTTAATATATCCAGACGTTCATCGGGGACAGAAATCACCCCGACATTCGGCTCAATTGTACAAAATGGAAAATTAGCAGCCTCTGCCTTGTTATTTGAAATTGCATTGAATAGCGTAGATTTCCCAACATTCGGTAAACCAACAATTCCACACTTTAATGCCATATACTATGTTTTTTGTACTCTAAAAATATGATAGCTTCGATAGCCCGTGTATAATTCGGAAAACATCACCCGAATGACCGTGTAGACGGGTATTGCCAGGATCATTCCCGGAATCTGGGCCAGCGAAGCGCCTGCAAATATAATTATAAATATCTCTAATGGATGGGCTTTGACACTTTTTGAAAAAATTACAGGCTGCAGGATAACATTGTCTGAAATCTGTACAACGGCAAAAACTGAAACGACCTTCAACACCACCCAAAGAATCTCCCCGTTTCCAATCATATCGATGGAGGTACTAATGCCTACAATGATTCCAAAGAGGGCTCCTAAAATCGGCCCGAGGTAGGGAATCAGGTTGGCTACAGCGGCAAATAAAGCAATCGTTATGGCATATTTTATCCCCATAATGGATAATCCAATGGAGGCAATGGTGAAAATAGCCAGCATCTGAAGAAGAAGTCCGGTCAGGTAATTCGATAATAATCGTTCAATTTTATTAAACGCGGCAATGGTGACTTCAAAATAATGATTAGGAATTAACCGAATGACATTTTTCCGCATGGTGCTCATTTCATATAGAAAAAAGAAGGTGATGAATGACACCGCCAATATCCCCACGAATACACTCCCTGTCAGGGATAGTAGTTGGTTCAGCATCTGCCCTATCTGTACGCTGCTGAAGAAGGAAAACAGTTTCTCTTTCAAGGCGTCTACCATAAATCCGGAGGGTTCCGTCGTCAGGTCGTTGGAGATAAGAAAACCTTCGAACCTGGACAAGGGTACAGTTATCTTCTCATAAAACCCATCATAATCAAACCGTCGGATCAGTGCCACCTGATCAGAAATCAGCGGAATAAAAAGGGTTACAAAGGTAACAATAATCAGGATCAGTATGGCAAACGATAGCAGGACGGCCAGAAACCGGGGCATACGAATTTTAAACAACTGTACACGACGAAGGTACCGGGTCAGCGGCCGCAAGATGGCACTGAGTACCACCGATATCAGAATGTAGATAAAGATATCCGTAAATATCCACCCCAGGATAACCAGGATTGCCACTAATAACGCGAGATAAACTAAAGGTCTTCTACTCATTGGATTTCAAAAAAAAGCCCCGAATCTCTTCGGGGCCAATATATTTATCGTCAGTGAACTTAATCCCATTTCAGTTCGGTATCTATTTCGCTTGCCGAACCGTTATGCTGACCGTTATACCCTGGTGAATCTTCCAGCCTGTCAAACTGGGTAAAATCCACATCAGGCAATAATTCTTCCTTTACATGATTGACCGTGCTGTGAAGAGCATCAACGAATTTATTGAAATCTTCTTTATAGAGAAAGATTTTATGCTTTTCATACGTAAATCCGTCATCTTTATAACGGCGCTTGCTTTCTGTAATTGTCAGGTAATAATCGTTAGAACGTGTAGCTTTTACATCGAAAAAATAAGTACGTTTCCCCGCTCTCACTCGCTCAGAAAAAATCTCATCCCTTTCATTGTTGTTGTTCTCTTCCACAATCCTTTTGTTTTAGTTGTTAATTAAAGCTCTTCTTAGATTTTACAAAAATCAAGTCCTAATATAGTGTAATAAATATATTCAATGCAAATACCTTTTTTAATTGTATACTTTTTAAAAGTATCTTAGTAAAGCATTGAAAAATGGTAAAAGGCGTATGAAACTTGATTTAGACCGTGTAAAAGAATTTGGCAACATAGATTTTCTTGCCCGACAATTGGTGGAAGGCTTCATTACCGGTCTCCATAAATCGCCTTATCATGGCTTCTCGGTAGAATTTGCCGAACACCGTCTGTACAATACGGGAGAAAGTACGCGCCTCATTGACTGGAAGGTATTTGCGAAGACAGAGCGTTTGTACACCAAACGGTTTGAGGAAGAAACCAATCTGAGGTGCCAGCTGGTGGTTGATAATTCTTCTTCCATGCACTATCCTGTCCCGGGGAAAGGTAAACTGAAATTCAGCTTGCTCGCAGCTGCGGCACTGGCTTATCTATTACAACGTCAACGGGATGCGGTGGGCCTTTGCTCTTTTTCCGAGCAAATTGAAGTGACTACGCCGATCAAGTCTACTTCCACTCACCTGAATAAAATCTTTATCCAGTTGCAACAGCTGGCAAATGAAAATAAAGAGGGTGCAAGGACATCAGTGGCCAGGGTCCTCCATGAAATTGCCGAAAAAAATAAACGCAGGTCACTCATCGTCATTTTCAGCGACATGTTTGATAATGAAGACCCGGAAGAAATACTGAAAGGCCTGCAACATCTGAAACACAATCAACACGAGGTCCTGCTATTCCATATTTCGGATAAGCACACGGAGTTCGATTTTGACTTTGAGGACCGCCCCCATGAATTTATCGACCTGGAAAGCGGCGAGAAAATGAGGCTTAACCCGTCAGAAATAAAAAAAACCTACCGTCAACAGGTAGGTTCTTTTTATCATGATTTGAAAATTCGTTGTGGTCAGTTGAAAATTGACTTTATCCCGATGGACATTCAAAGCGATTTCAACGAAGTTTTAAATGCATATCTAATCAAACGCGCTAAAATGCGTTGATTATTCCGCATGCATCCATTCTTTTTTGGCCATTAGCTCTTCGTCTGTTTCTTCGTAGTCCGGATCCGGCACACAACAATCTACCGGACAAACCGCTGCACATTGTGGCTCTTCGTGAAAACCGATGCACTCCGTACATTTGCTGGAAACAATGTAATAAAACTCATCTGAAACAGGTTCCTGGGCTTCATCTGGCCCTACAACCGTTCCATCTTCCATTTCCACCTCATCAAGGTCTGTACCGCCTCCCCAGGTCCACTCCATACCTCCTTCATAAATAGCGGTGTTCGGGCATTCCGGCTCACATGCACCACAATTGATGCATTCGTCTGTGATCATTATAGCCATATCTCTATCTTGTGTTTACTTGTTCAATTCAATTAATACAAAAATACTAAGTATCTTCTGTGTTTCAAACGCCGGTACCCGGATATTGGTTTAACTTTGTACCATGAATTTGCAAAATACTATAGATTCTCTCGGGAAATTAGGAAATTTACTTAAAACCCTTCCCCCAGACCAGTTAATAACTCTTTCCCGTCGTGCT
>CAYGOW010000029.1:8502-16982 GCA_964351425.1 uncultured Roseivirgaceae bacterium | reverse complement strand
GAAGATGCCCCAGGTAAACCGGAATTTACAGGGGATTTACCAAAAGGCTGCCTATCTCAAAGGGGCTGAAGAGTTTAATAAGGAAAATTACGCCGCAGCGACGAATTTATTCAAGAAATCGCTCACCTATACGCCCGATCCGCAATATGCCATATTGGCCAATACCTGGGCGGGAGAGGCTTACTCGGTCGAACGACAGTTTGAAGAGGCTATTCCGTACTACCGTAAAGCCCTCGCCATCGGAGATAATTCTCCTATCACCAATCAGGCACGGTATGGATTAGGGTATGCGTACTATAATACAAAGCAGTATGACCAGGCCTTAACGCAATTCATCGCTTATACGAACGCCCTGCGAAACGCCACAAATAAGCAATATTATACTGACGCCTTGCTGCGGGTGGCGGATTGCTATTACGTTGACAAACAGTATATGAAGGCATTGCATTTTTACCGGCAGGCTATCAAGGAGAATACCGTCGACGGGGATTACGCCCACCTGCAGGCCGGCGTGATGCTCGGTATTTTGGGAAATGTGGAGGAAGCAGGTCGTGAATATAATTACCTGTCAGAGAATTATCCTGATTCACGGTATGCGGATGATGCGCTTTACCAGCGGGGACAATTAAATTTTGAAAAGGGAAATTTTGATGCAGCCGTTCGTGGGTTCAATGAACTAATTCAACGTAAACCTAATAGTCAATACGTACCTTATGCCTACCTGAGACGGGGAGCTGCCTATTATAACCTGCAGCAATACGATCGTACCATTCAGGATTATGCAACCCTGCTTGATAAATATCCGAGACATCCTGTCGCTTCAGAAGCCTTGTTGCCATTGCAGGAGGTACTGAACGGACAGAGTCGATCGGATGAATTTGAAGGCTACCTGACTGCCTATAAAGCCGCCAATCCCGATAAGGAAGGGTTGGAGTCCATCGAGTTTGAAACCGCGCGGAACAATTATTACAACCTGGCCTACAAAAAAACTATCGATGGGTTCAGAAAATATATTCAATCCTATCCGGATAACCCCAAAGTACCGGAAGCCAAGTACTTCATTGCGGAGTCTCATTTCCGGTTGGGAGAATTTGATAAAGCCATCCCAGTGTATGAATCGCTTAGCGAGGTAAGCACTTTTGCCCAATATAACCGGGTAATCTCCAGGTTGGCTGAACTCCGGTCGGAAGGCGGGAATTATGACCAGGCTATCAAGCGGTATTATCAGCTTGCCTCCATGGCACGGAATAAGAAGGAGCAATTCAATGCCTGGTCGGGATTGATGGAAGCCTATTATGCGAAGGCTGAATATGATTCCGTCACGCATTACGCACGGACTATTCTGGAAAAAGGGAATGTGAATATAAGTGCCCAGAACAAAGCCAGTCTTTACCTGGGTAAAGCAGCCTATGCGCGCGGAGACTTCGCGGCGGCACAGGATGAATTTCTTTCCACACTTAACAATGCAAGGGACCAGTATGGAGCCGAAGCACAATACTTGTTGAGTGAGTTATTCTATAAGGAAGGCAACTATCAGCAATCCATCGAAACGCTCATCAACCTGAATAAAAACTTCAGCGCCTATGAAAACTGGATAGGGGAGTCTTACCTGCTGCTGGCGGATAACTATGTCGCGATGGAGGATTATTTCCAGGCAAGAGGTACACTGAATTCACTTGTTGAAAACTTCCCGCTAGAAGAAATTAAGACGCGGGCCAGGGAAAAAATCAAAGAGATTGACAGGTTGGAGGCGGATCAGCCAGCTGAAGTTATTATTGGAAGTGATACTTCAGGTGTGAATGAATAAATATTCTCATATAGAACGAGTTATGATATTGATATAGATAAAATCTATCGAGGAAAATGAAGTATTTTTTAACGTTATTTTGTATTGTCTTGTTACCTGCGGCGCTCATGGCGCAGAAAACATGGGAGGACGAATCCGAGCTTGAGGATGTGGAGATCGAAATCGTAAAGGACCGGGAAATTGTATTGCCCAAGGCCAGCCGAAATTTTGATAAAGTTCCTCCTACGACATTTCCGGAAGCATCAGACGAATTGGAATATTTTTACAATACGATCAATTTTCCATTGCCCCTCCTGGATATCCGGATGCGTCCGCTGCGGGTGCGAGATGCATCGTTGGAGAAGACCTATGGAAATTATGTCCGTGGAGGATTGGGCAACTTCAGTACCACCTATCTGGAAGGATATTTCAACAGCAAGCGAAACGAAGAATACAGTTACGGTGCCCACATCAACTGGTTCAATCAGAACCGCGGTCCGGTCGGCGACAAGGATTCTGGTTCCGGGATATTCGAACTGGATTTATTCGGGAAATATTTCACGCCAAAAGTCACCTTTAGTGCGGAGGGAGGACTCGATAGACAGCAGGTCAAATTTTATGGCATAACAGATCCTGTAGAAAGCATTGAAAAACAGATTTATCAATCCATCTACCTGAAGGGAAGAATGGAGAATACATCTCCCGCCGACCAGGTACAGTATGATGCGGGGGTGCGCTTTAACTTGCTGACCGATGACCTCGACGGAAGAGAGACAGAATTTGAGGCTGACTTGAATGCCTCTTCCGATATCACGGATGGGTTTACATTATTCGTGGAAAGCGATCTTGCCTTGATCGGAAGAAAAGGGCAGGAGTTTAGTAACAACGGCCGAACCCTGTTCAGGGTAAAGCCCATGGTTGGTTTCGAATATGAAGGGTTTCGTATCCGGGCGGGAGTAAATGCCGTTTATGAGAACGACACATTATCCGGCTTCAATAAATTCCACTTGTACCCTGATGCACGTGCCTCCTATACATTCAATGATAAAATCGATTTATACGCGGGTGTCACAGGTGATATTAAAAAGAATACCTTGCGAACAATCAGCAGTGAAAATGCCTTCATAGCGCCGGATGAACCGATTTACCATTCCAATATGACCATTAGCTTCTTTGGCGGAATTAAAGGGAAGTTAACGCCTGAACTGGGTTTTGAGGCCGGAATCAATGTGGCGAATTACAAGAACCTGTATTTCTTCCTGAATGACACCACGAATCAGGAGACCTTTAATATTCTGTATGATGAGGGGAATACGGCAGTAGTAAACCTGCACGGATCATTGGGCTACGCGAAAGCCGACCAATGGAGTGTTCACTTTCGCGGGGATTACTGGGGGTATGGAACCTCCGATATAGGAGAAGCCTGGCATCGTCCCAATTATAAAGTAGCGGCGACGGCATTTTATAACCTGTTTGATAAGGTGCGGTTGAATGCAGAGGCCTATGCCACAGGAGGAATCAAATCATATGACTTTACCACCATGGAAGTGGTGGACCTGAAGGCGGCATTTGACCTGAACTTTATGGGCGAGTATATATTCTCCCGTCAAGTATCTGCTTTTGTACAGCTCAATAATATTTTTGCAAACGAATATGAACTATATTACCGGTATCCGGTGAGGGGATTTCAATTTATGATAGGTGCTTCTTACAGCTTTTAACACGTATGTAGGGTTTTATGAAAGATTAACGCCCTGGAGCGCCGCAGGATTTGGCACACTTAAAAATTCAACTATTTTTGTGATGGATCCAAAATGTATCCCTGTATCTGACCTTACTTAATCGATGAATCATGGCAGACGACAAAAAGAAAAAAGACGAAATTGAAGAAAACATTAACCAGGATAACCCGGGCGATATTCACGAAGCTGATGACACCTTTGGTTTGCCTGATATAAATTTTGATCCGGTTACGCCGGATGAGCCTAAAGAGGAAGCGCCTGCTGAACCTGAAACACAGGATGAGGAACCTGCTTCGGAGCCGGAGCAAGAAGAAGTGGACCAACCTTATATGTATGCGTCCCGTGTTGACGATGAAGACGAGTCGTCGACTTCTGACGAATCATCGTCCGCTCAGGATGATGCATCCTCCGATACTTCTGAGGATTCGCCGGCTGACGAACAAAGCGAAACACTTTACCATACTTCTGAGACTGAAGAAGAAACTACTGCCGGAACAGACTATTCTGCATCGATGGACGAGGAACACCGCGAAGAAGAAGAAGAGAAATCTGCCTACGTACCGGGAAGCTATACATCCCGGCAGGAAAGTTCGAGCAATACCGGTATGGTTGTCGGTATCCTGTTGGTCGTAGCGCTGATCCTGGTTGGGGCCTGGTATTTCGTTTGGTATCGCCCTGCACAGCAGGCAGAAGCCGAACAACTGGCGCGTCAGGAGCAACTCGACCGACAAAAAGAACAGGAGGCAGAAGAAGCCAGACAAGCCGCCGAGGCGCGTAAAGCTGCGGAGGAAGAGGCTGCCCGTCAGGCTGCCGCGGAGGCAGAGCAGGAAGTTGTTCCTGAAACGGGAACGATTGAAACAATTTCTGCACGCACCGGCCGTTACTATGTGGTAGTTGCCAGTGCCGTTGATGGTGATCTGGCCATGGATTATGCCAATAAGCTTTCTCAGGCTGGAAACAATGTGAAAATTATCGAACCCTATGGCAGCGTGATTTTTCACCGCGTGGCCGTTCGGGATCTTGCTTCATGGGATGAGGCACAAAAAATGGCGGATGACCTCAAAGCGGAATACGGCGACGGGGTATGGGTCAAGAAATACTAACTATGCTATTAACACAAATAACGACAGCACAAGATACATTATCCACCACTGTTACATCTGACGAAACCGTAAGCATCATGGACCTCCTTCTTCAGGGAGGTTTTATGATGATACCTATTTTACTTCTATCGGTCGTGGCCGTTTACATTTTTGTAGAAAGGGTGTTGACAATCAATAAGGCAGCCAAAACGCCACAGCAATTTATCGGGACTATCAAAGATATGGTAGAACGCGGGGATATCAGCGGGGCACGGCTAACGTGCCAGCAAAATGATTCACCCGTAGCGCGTATGATAGAAAAAGGGGTGGCCCGTATCGGGAGTCCATTGAAGAATATCGAAGTGTCGATTGAGAATGTCGGCAAGATTGAAATTTTCAAACTTGAAAAAAATCTCAGCTTACTGGCGACCATTTCTGGTTCAGCACCAATGCTGGGTTTCCTGGGTACCGTTATTGGTATGATCCAGGCATTTATTGCCATTGCTCAGGAAGAAGGATCTGTGAGCCCCAAATTGCTCTCCGAAGGTATCTACACGGCTATGATTACAACAGCCGCCGGATTGTTCGTCGGGATTCTCGCCTACCTGGGATATAATTACCTGGTAACGCGGGTACAAAAGGTCGTACACCAGATGGAATACAACAGTATTGAATTTATTGAGCTGTTACAGGAACCAAGGTGATCATTTCAGAGTTGCATAAATAAGCAAACCACAGTATGGCACTAAAATCGAAGCACAAAGTAGAGTCCATGTTCAGCATGTCGTCAATGACGGATATTATTTTCCTGTTGTTGATCTTTTTTATGCTGACCTCCTCGTTCATCACGCCGTCGGGATTACCAGTTAATCTACCGACCAGCAAAGCCTCTACTGTAGAAATGCAGAAGGTATCTGTGACGATTACCGAAAACCTGGATTACTATGTCGGGGATAAAAAGGTAAGTAAATCCATGCTGGAGGCTGAATTGCGTAGCCGACTCACAGGTAAGGAAGGGGCCGTTGTGCTTCACATCGATAAATCCGTTCCGACCGAACAATTTGTCTATGTAGCCGGAATCGCTACAGCCCTGGAAGCAAAGGTGTCAATTGCCACCATGCCCGAATAATATGGAAGATCCACGCGAAAAGAAGAACAGAAATGTAGGGGTAATCGTCTCTATAGGGGTTCATGCCCTGTTGCTGCTTCTTTTTGTGTTTTTACTGGCCTGGCGCGCTCCAGATCCACCGTTGCCTGAATATGGCATCGAAATAAACTTCGGGGTATCCGATGTAGGGTCAGGAGACATACAGCCTGAAACAGCCCCGGTAGAAAGTGAAACGGAGGAAGAGGCAGCCCCTGACGAATCTACGCAGGAAGAGGTGCTGGAAGAGGTTATTGAGGAAACATCGGTGGAGGAAACAACCGAACCGGTCACGGAGCCGGTTGAAACCACACCGGAACCGGTACAAACCCAGCAGGAGAGTCCGCAGGTAGTGGAGAAAAAGCCGCAGGAAAAACCCGTGGAGAAGCCGGTGGAAAAACCGGTGGAGCAACCCAAAAAAGAACCACAGAAAAAACCCGAACCTGTACAGGAACTAAAGGAGGGAACGACCTATGGTGCGAAAGGAGAAGGGGATAGCAAGGATGCTCCTGCAGCCAGCCAGGGGGATGATACCAATAAGACGGGTGACAAAGGGGATGAGCAAGGTGAACTGGATGCAGATGCCTTGTATGGAAAACCAGGTGGCGGACAAGGTGGACCGGCTCTGAATATTGTCGGTTGGATATGGGATGACATTCCTAAGGCAAAGGATGATACAAACGAAAGCGGAACCGTTACCTTTGAATTTATGATTGATGAGGATGGGTACGTCATTTTTACTAGAACACTCAAAAGAAGTGTTCCTCCGGGTGTTGCAAAATTTTATGAAGATCAGTTGAAAAAAACGACATTCAGTCGGACAGGTACAGGCGCCGTAAAGCCGGGAAATACCAAGGGAACTGTTACCTTTACCATCGTATCCAAATAATTCCATGACATCTATGAATTACGAGCAGGTACTGACCTACTTGTATGAAAACCTGCCCATGTTCCAACGGGTGGGCGGTTCGGCCTACAAAAAGGACCTGACGAATACCTATCGGCTTTGCGATTACCTTGGCAATCCGGAAAAAAAATTCAAGTCCGTACATATAGCCGGAACCAACGGAAAGGGGAGCAGCTCCCATTTCATCGCATCCATTTTACAGGAAGCCGGGTACCGGGTCGGATTGTATACATCTCCCCACCTGAAGTCATTCACGGAAAGAATCCGCCTCAACGGAAAGGAGGTGGAAAAAGAGTTCGTTACCTCATTTGTCAACGAACATCAGCCATTTATCGAATCACTTCGTCCGTCTTTTTTCGAGATTACAGTAGGCATGGCCTTTCAATATTTCGCGGCTAAAGAAGTGGATATTGCCGTTATTGAAGTGGGCATGGGCGGACGCCTCGATAGTACAAATGTGATCGTGCCCGAGGTCGGACTTATCACGAACATCAGCTTTGACCACCAGCAGTGGCTGGGAAATACTTTGCCTGAAATCGCCATGGAGAAAGCGGGGATCATTAAAAAAGATATTCCGGTCGTCATTGGTGAAAAACAGGAGGAACTCATTGATTTATTCTCACAGAAAGCGATGGATACCGGGGCACCGGCATATTATGCGTTTGAGGAAGTAAGTGTAGATGTGGAAGGGGATGAATGGGTCATTCATCGAAATGAATCCCCGTCACTTCGGTTTTCGTCACAGGGTCTGCCGGCCTATCAGCAACGTAATCTCCCCGGTGTAATCACCGTTGTTAAGCAGTTGAATGATCGGGGGTATTCCATTTCAGACGAAAATATTATTGCCGGAATCCGGCATATGAAGCAAAACACCAGCCTGAAGGGCCGATGGGATGTGCTTGATATGCATCCTCTGGTAGTTTGTGATGTTGGCCATAATATCGCCGGGATATCCTTTGTTCTTCAGCAATTGGAAAGTATTACCTATAACCAACTTCATATGGTTATAGGGATGGTTTCCGATAAAGACATTCGGCCGGTGCTGTCGCTTTTACCCAAAAATGCCATGTATTACTTTTGCGAAGCGAAAATCCCGCGTGCCATGCCTGCGGAAGGACTAGCCGGGGAAGCATCAACTTGTGGATTACGGGGAGAGGTGATTCCTGATGTCAATGATGCCATTAAGCGCGCCAGGGCAAGGGCTGCTGCGGAGGACGTAATCTTTATAGGGGGAAGCAACTTTGTGGTTGCGGAAATAAATGAACTGGAATGAGCCGGAGAAAACTAGCAAAATTTGCCGCTAATAAATTGCGGAATAATGTGATTGAGCCAAGTAAGCCCATCTACGAACACATAAAAGGGAAATGGAATCAGGAGTTATTTGGCAAGGTGGCACCTATTACACTCGAACTGGCCTGTGGCAGGGGAGAATATACGGTGGGACTCGCCAGAAAATTCCCGGACCGTCACTTCATCGGCGTTGATATAAAAGGAGATCGAATTTGGAAGGGGAGTGGTATAGCGCTTGAAGAAGGCCTGGATCACGTGGCTTTCTTACGTGCACAAATCGACCGGCTGGATGATTTTTTTGAACCCGGCGAGGTGGATGAAATTTGGATTACGTTTCCGGATCCCCGACCCAAGGACCGCGATGAGAAGCGCCGGATAGTTCACCCAAGGTTTCTCGAAGTGTACAAGCGGATTATTGCCGCTGATGGCTTTATTCGTCTCAAGACCGATAATACAGGCCTTTTTGACTATGCACTGGAGGTACTGCAAGATCGCGATGATATCAAGGACCTGGCCTTCACACGGGATA
>CAYGOW010000029.1:0-8492 GCA_964351425.1 uncultured Roseivirgaceae bacterium | reverse complement strand
TTATCATAGTGAGCTGCGTCCGGAATGTCATGAAATCAGAACGCGGTATGAGGAGAAATTCAGTGCCGAAGGACATGACATAAAATACCTAAAATTCCGGTTTACCTGACATACGCTTTTGATTTACGGTAATCCTTGTACCTTTGTGTTACTCACAAGGTTGGACACGTTTTTCTAAACCTAACACCAATTAAATACCGAGTGAAGCTCGTTTCCAAAGCCAGGCCTCATCCGTCTATGGCGGACCTCGTCCTTAGGGCAGGATAACAGTGGAAGGCTGAAGTTGTCGGGCAGCTCAAAACCTGTCTTTAGAGGGTTTAGACAACTCCTCCGATCTTGTGAGTATTTTTATTCTATTCCGCTCATCTGTCCTCAAAACAATTCATCTTCCCATTCGTTTATATGGCGATATTCGTCAAGAAAATTGTCGTAATATATAAATATATTCTGCATGCAGAGTATATTTATACCTACAGAATTCTTAACCTATTTTTAAATTTTAACCTTTATGAAAAAAATGAATTTATCAACGATCACCATCAGAATTATGAGCTTGTTGGCAATTTCAGCCATGTTTGTAATTTCGGGATGCGGAGACGACGACGGAGGGGACCCGGTAGCCACCCAAAATGTATGGGAAATCGTTCAAAGCCGGGCTGAATTATCCGGATTGGAAGCAGAACTTGAGGCGGCAGGATTGGACGGTGCCCTGGCAACAACAGCTAATATTACTCTTTTTGCGCCTTCAAATCAGGCATTGAACGATTTACTAACAACACTTGGAATTTCTGACTTTGACCCGGTAAGGGATGATGTAGCAGCAGCTATTCTGACCTATCACGTGGCAACGTCGATCGTACTCGCCAACGACCTGACTACCGGTAGTACAATAACTACCTTACAAGGTGAAGAAATCACTGTTGTAGCGGGACCTGCATTGGAAACAGGAGCCACCCTTGATGCTGAATTTATTACAACCAATTTACTTGCAACGAACGGGGCAGTTCATGTGATCGACTATGTTTTGGTGCCTCCTTCAATAGGAGCACTTATCGTGCAAAACCTTGGGACACTTGCACAGCCGATTTTACTTTCTGCCGATTTTTCTATTCTGGCTGATGCTATTAACCAGAAGGCTGATGTGTATGCTGAAGCTAATGATCTGCCCAAATTGATTGACATCCTTGGAAATCGTGCGCTTGTGGGTGAAGACTTTACCGTTTTTGCGCCAAGTAACGGGGTTTTTCAGGCAGCAGGCATTGGTCTTGATGACTTGACTGGTGAGCAGTGGTACGGAACCATCGCTAAACACGTGGGTGTTGGTATCTATGAAGCGGGTGATCTGACTACAGGTACTGAAATTACTACAGCGGCGGGTACAACAATCTTTGTAACCAATGCTGGCGCTGGTGGAAACTTCACAAGTATTTTCCTGAATTCAGACGCGGATCCCGAGTTTGAAGCGGAAGTAGCTGCTCCAGCGGTAGCTATTGCAAGTAACGGTTTGATCCATGCGATTGCCGGAATATTGTAACGAGATAGCTCTTTAAATTAAGAACCCTGCAGATTTATCTGCGGGGTTTTTTTATCCCCCGGGGGTAAACGATTCATTCCTGAGAATCTCTATTTCCGTACGCCGGTTAATTTCCCTTCCGTCGATCTCATCATCATTTGAAACCAGTGGTCGCTCCTCACCAAATCCTTTTGCAGATAGCCGTGAAGCTTCTACACCCTGGGCAATCAAATAATCCACAACGGATTCAGCCCTCTTTTTGGATAAAATTTTATTTGCCAGGGAATTCCCTACGTTATCTGTGTGTCCATTGATTTGCACCACGAGGTTGGGGTTGTCAGTTAATAATTCCTTGATCCGGTCAAGTTCGGCCAATGATTCCGTACGCAAATTGGATTTCCCGAAATCGAAGAATATATTTTTCAGGATTACCTTGGAACCTGCTTCAGCCCTTCGCATCAGGATATGTGTATCTATTTCCTGGAATTCCTGAAATTCGGGTAATTCGAAATTCAATGAATTAAATAAATAACCAGTGCGACGTGTAGATACACCATAGTTCCCCCCATGTGGAATTACCAATTCAAAGTCACCGGTCACCGGGTCAGTTTGAACGCGTGCCAGTACCTTATTGCTGGTATTATCAACGAGCTTTATTTCAGCCTGCAGGGGTTTTCCGGTAGATTCATCAATTACTTGTCCCTTTAAAACGGTTACGACATCTTCGGTTTCCTTCTTCTTCAATAGTTCTTCATCAAAATAGACGGATGCCATTTTTTCTTCTTCCTGTTTAGGCTGTTCCGGGACGCTGGTCTTTTCCGGAATTGCTTTAGTGTCTGCCACCACAGGATTGCCTTTTTTAGGCTCAGGTGCTAAAGTAACATGATACATATCCGCCATGCCCAGTCCGCCCGGCCGCATGGATGCAAAATATCCTTCTGTTAAATCTTCGGACGGAGAAAAATAGTTATCGTTAAATACGCTGTTTATCGGATATCCGAGGTTTACCGGGGAGCCTGGCTTTCCATCCTTTATTTCTACATAATAAATATCTTCTCCACCCATGCCCGGATGTCCGCTTGATCCAAAATAGAGCCGTTTTCCATCAGGAGTTATGTAGGGAGCATCTTCATTGTAAGGGGTATTAATTTTGTCCCCCAGATTGACAGCAGGTTGCCATTCTCCGTCTTTACCTCTTTCACTCCGGTAAATATCCAATCCGCCAAATCCACCCGGTCGCTCACTGGCAAAGTAAAGCGTATTACCATTCCCCGTGATGGACGCACTGGTTTCCCAGAAGACCGAATTAATTTCTGAACCTAAAGGAATGGGTTCGTCAAAATAATCACCGGTGCGTTTGGAGGTATAGATATTTCCACCGCTATACTCGTAGTATAAATAAAGGGTTTCCCCGTCGGGCGAAATGGACCCGGCTGCATCATGGTATTTCAGGTTTACCTCTCGCCCTAATTTATTCACAGCTCCCCAGCCATCGTCTTTTTTATGCACGATATAGATATCCTCGTAATAGGATCCGTCATACAACTTAAGTCCGCCCGTTGATCCCGGCCTGTTGGAGGTAAAAATAATAGCCTTTCCATTATTCAACGGGAGTGGGGTATAGTCATTGAATTTGGAGTTTATCTCGGTCAGGTTGGTTATTTCAACATTAAGGGCATGCTTCATCAATGAGTCGGCTGAAATACACTGCATAAGTCGACGATCAACGTCAGACCTTTTGGAAGCTCTTTTTTCCGCATAGCGCTCAAATGCTTGTCGGGCTTCATCAAACCGCAAATGATAGGTATAGGCGATGCCTAACTGGTATTCAATATCCTTGTCAATTTTTGGATCGAGAAAATATACCTTACGGAGATGCTCGAGTGCAGGAAGCTCGTCCTGACTGTACAGATAAGCCAATCCCAGACTGTAGGTGGCCTTAACGTTCCCTTTCTTTAACTTGAGTGCTTTTTTATAGTAATTTATCGCTTTTTCATAATAGCCCGCACGGTAATTCCGATCACCCTGTTTCATAAACTTCTTATAAGTCTGGGCGAAGGATGTCTGTACGGACATCAATAGTGCGAATACAATGAATACAAAAAGTATCCTCTTCATAGGAGGTAGTCAAAAAAATGATTCTGAAGTAACCTATTAAAATATTTCTTTCCCCGCAAAAGAAGCGTTTCCAGGCCATGTAGTATATTGATTGAAATGCATAAAAAAAGGAGCCATTCAACAGAAAGGCTCCTTTTTTTATAAATAGGGTTTCTTAGTTCATCAATTCATCAAAAGTGATGGAAACATAGTAAATGGCACCAATACGTGGTCCGCCAAGACTCTGAATATAGTAGTCATTGATCAGGTTTGAACCACCAAACTTAAGGATTGATTTCCAATCCTTGATTTTGTAACTAACCTGGGCATCCAGCGTGCCATAGGCAGGCACTGGTCCCTGGGCAAAAGAAGATTCCCAAACAAAGGCATCTTGCCATCTGTACGTAATATTGAATCCCAGTTTATCCGTCAACTTTCTGTTGGCAAAACTGATGTTGAATTTATTTTCCGGTGTATTGAACTCAGACAATCCATTGTCAATTTCATCATTCAGAACATTCCAGCTATAGTTACCAGACAGTGTGAAATTTCTAGGCAGGTTGTATGTCAACCCGACCACGGCTCCCTGCGAGGAGATTTGCTGGTCAAAATTGGTATAGATCTGTCCCGTGTTACCCGCAATAGTTCCGTCACTCTGAACAGTCAAAGCTGATCCATTGAGGAGTGAGGCAGCTGCCGGCACCAATACTGCAGGATCTGCAGTAGGCGGGTTGAGAAGATCAATCGGTGCTTTTCTGAATTGTACCTGGGTAATAAAGTCATTATAGATGTTGTAGTAATACGCAATATCAATCAACAACTTGTTTCCGAGAATACTCTTGTACCCGATTTCGAACGTTTTCACCTTTTCAGGCTTCACAGGATCATAGGTAAACTCCTCCAGCAAACCAAGATTGCCCAGGATAGCCTGAGGAGTAGCTCCTGCGTCGAATACGGCCTGGCTATATTCCGCTACGGACGTTCGGGTGTATGAATTGTTTTCTACTTCATACTTCTCATAGATTTCGGGAAGTCCGCCAATCAATCGTGCAGTTATGATATTCAGATCAATAAACTGACCCTGGGTGGTTGGGATTCTGAAACCTGTCTGAAAGGAACCGCGGAGGTAATGGTTTTCTGCGAAATTCCATACAGCAGAAATACGAGGGTTGATCTGCCCGTCAAAGTTTTCATTCTTATCATAACGAAGTGAACCGCTTAATTTTACACTGTTCAGGCGTTTAGAGGCTTGTGCATAAATTCCGTATTCACTGATGGACAGGCCACCTTCGTCGTCAAAGATCGTTCCGTTAGAGTTCAGGTCGAACAGGCGGTAATTACCACCAACCTGCAGTTCCATAAAATCGATATCGTTTTTGAAATCATATTGTCCTTCTACGTGGTAGAGGGATGATTTATCGTCAAATTTGGGACCGAATGGAACTACACCCTGCAATCCTCGTGCTTTAGCTTCTTCAAATGCGGCGGTTCCCGGGGTTAGCGAGTACAGGTTCTCTGCACCGGCTCGTCCAAACCCATGGGCCTGCAGCTGAAGCTGTAGACGCTGTTCGGCACTCAGGTTATTGATATCGCCAGGCATCAAACCTGCGCCATACAAGGTGCTGATGTAACCAATACTATAGGCTGCGAGGAAATTTGAGACATCTCCACCTGCAGAAATATCGTACATTCGCTTCGCCAGAAATTCTGTAATATAAGAATCCCCTGAATTCTCCTGTGTGGTATACGCACGAATGAAGAAATTATCGCCGCGCAATTGCAGACGATGCTGCATGATGCTGAAATTGGAAAGGCTGTAACGCTGTGCTCCGGTATAGATACTTGTTCCCCAACCTCCGTTGAACAGGTAACTTAATTCAAGGTTATCATTGATTCGGTAGTACAATCCGGCATTGGCTTTAATATTCTCCGCGTCATAATCGATCAAATCTCCTTCCAGGTAGGGGGAAACAGAGATCACATGACTGGGAAGGTCACCTGCATCGGCATAATCCAGGGCGGTAAGACCCGGCTCGAAGATGGTGCTGTTGGCCAGGGCTCTCCAGCCAGTACTCAATGGAAAGATGGCCATATTAATGCTTGCCTCATCGCCCATGAAATGAAGCCTGTCTGCTCCCGGGTTTGGACCTCCGATAGAGGCAAAAGGATTTAGATCTGCATTACGGTCATAAGTACTCGTGCCATGCCAGTCATCGGCCCGCATGTAGGAGAAGTTCACTTTAAAAGCGAATTTGTTATTGTAGGATTTGGCATAACGTACAGATGCCTCGTACATAGGGGCCGGATCCTGATCAGCTTCATCGCCAATATGGTTGACGCCCAGTTTGGCAAAAGCACTCACGCCCTGATATTCAAAAGGACTCTTGCTATTTACCAGGAGAATACCGTTGAAAGCGTTGGGTCCGTAGAGTGCCGAAGCCGCTCCGGGGATAAGCTCAACACTTTCTACATCCAGTTCGCTCGGGCCATTCAGGTTGCCAATAGGGAAGTTCAGGGCAGGCGCCTGTGTATCCATCCCATCGGTCAATTGCACAAATCGGGTATTCCCGGTTGAGGCAAACCCGCGGGCATTGATAATCTGGAAGTTGATGCTACTGGTGGCGACATCCACACCTTTCAAATTGGCGATACCTTTATAATAATTGTCGGCTGAGGTGTTTTGTACAGCCAGTCTATCCATTTTTTCAATGGATACCGGCGATTCAAGGATACTCTCTTCAACGCGACTCGCGGAAACAACTATTTCCTGTCCGAGCAGTGTTTGTTCCTTCAAACTAATATCAAGTGTAACGTTGGATTCAGTAATTTCTCTTTCCATGGATTCAAACCCGATGAATGAAAAGGTCAGTGTCAGCGGAGGAGAATCAGCCACTTCCAGGTAGAATTTCCCTTCGCCGTCACTGATCGTACCGATCACTTTTCCTTTCACCACGATGTTGACACCTGCCAGGGGCTCATTGGTGCCACCATCTTTCACGACTCCGGAAATGGTGGTTTGTGCTAACATACTGCCCGACAGCAGGGTAAAAAATAGTATGAAAGCAAGTCTACTGTACATGTTTGTTCTCATAGTGTTGTTTTGTATTGAGTAAGTCAGGCAAGGTCGGGCTGACCCAGCCTTTAAAAATCTTTGTAAAATAGGTAAAAATCTAACGATTTTTCAGAATCAGTGCTGTTTTTTTACAAATCAATGAAAAAATTGCAGGGATAGAAAATGGATTTAATTTCCAGCTTCATTTTCTTTTCGAAGGTACTCTACCAACTTGTCGCAAAGGGCATTCATTTCCGTTGACATGAATTCATCACCGGTACTGCTCAACAGGCTTTGGGCCATTCCTCCAAGGCAATCGATATAGAATTTCTTCATTTCATCGACCGGCATCTCCTTGGTCCACAGGTCAATACGCATGGTGTTTTTTACTTCCGGGTCCCAGATAGAAATATTGATGGCGGATGTTTCATTGCCTACTTCCTCCGGCTTCTCGGTGGCATCCCAAAGGATTCTCTCTGGTACACGCTCTTCGTCAAGTTCTACAGTAAAATTTATATCCGATTTAGTCATCGATTTTATCATTTAATTTGGTCGCAAGTTTAACAAAAAATTCCAGTGCTGCAGGATTTCGCAGCGCATCTTTCTTAATGGCTTTGTCGGGAGAATGCCCCATAAGTATTTTCTTAACCGGTGCTTCGGTTTTCTTGCCGCTGATTGTATAGGGAATTTCATCGACAGGAATTATATCGTCCGGAACATGTCGCGGGGTATAGGCTTCGCGGATGGTTTTGTTTATTTTTTTCTTGAGCGCTTCGGTCAGGGAAGTGCCAGGTTGAAGCTGAACAAATAGTGGCATGTAAAACTCACCTTCCTCTTTTTCCAGGCAGATAATCAGGCTATCGGCAACTTCCTGCACTGTGTTTACCGCGCGATAAATTTCGCTGGTACCAATCCGTATGCCCCCGCGATTCAGGGTTGCATCGGATCGTCCGTAGATAATTATCCCCTCTCTCGGGGTTATGCGTATCCAGTCCCCGTGTCTCCAGACACCGGGAAAATCTTCAAAGTAGCTTGACCTGTATCGCTCTTTGTCTTTATCGTTCCAGAAGAAAACCGGCATGCTGGGCATGGGTTGTGTAATCACCATTTCGCCGACTTCATCTTTTATTGGTTTCCCATCTTCGTCATAGGCTTCCAGCCGGCAACCAAGCGCCCTGCATTGGATTTCCCCTTCATAGACAGGCCACAGTGGGTTTCCGCCGACAAACGCACTGCATACATCCGTTCCTCCGCTAATCGATGTAAGCCATACCTTCGGATCTACTTCCTGGTAGACCCAGTCAAATCCTTCGGGCGGCAGGGGAGAACCGGTCGACCCGATGGATACGAGTTTGGATAAATCAAATTGGTCCTTCGGCTTACTGCCTGCTTTCATACAGGCGGTGATGTATCCTGCACTGGTGCCCAGGTGCGTGATCTTGCATTCATCCGCCAGCTGCCACAAGGCATCGATTTCAGGAAAGGCCGGACTTCCGTCATAAAGGACGATGGTAGCCCCGCAAAGGAGTGCCCCTTGCAGGTAATTCCACATCATCCAGCCCGTAGTGGTATACCAGAAAGACCGGTCACCCGGGTGGACATCATTGTGGAAGGTCAGGTATTTCAATAATTCCAACAGTACGCCTCCATGGCTATGGGTAATAGCTTTTGGGATCCCCGTGGTGCCTGATGAGTAAAGAATCCAGATGGGGTGTGAGAATGCTACCCGCGTGAAAGACAGAGTACTCGCTTCACGATGCATAACGGACTGCCAGGGGGTGGTGTTTTCCAGCGTGGCGTGTGATTGTGAACGTCGATGATGCCCACCGG
>CAYGOW010000028.1:12635-17345 GCA_964351425.1 uncultured Roseivirgaceae bacterium | reverse complement strand
TATTTTGTTTACCGACCTGCTTCAGGGAATTGTTATAGGAATGCTGGTCTCAATATTCTATATTCTCCGAAACAGTTATAAATCGCCTTACCATTTTTCAGAAGAAGTCAGCGACGATAAAAAGCAAATCAAGATCACTCTGGCGGAGGAAGTAACTTTCCTGAATAAAGGTTCAATGCTTATCACCCTGCGTGATCTGCCGGAAAATTCGTCTGTATTAATAGACGGAAGCGGATCAAAAAATATCGACTACGATGTCAAGGAGGTAATTGAAAATTTCAAGAAAACTGCGGAGAATAAAAATATTAAATTAGAACTAAAAGAAATTGACCTCTAATACGATGAACGAATACAAGAAACTTTTAGAACGTAATGCCGAAAAGGTGCGCACCAAACTGGAGCAGGAACCCTCTTTTTACGAGAATTTAGCCAAGGGACAGCAACCAAATTTTCTTTGGATAGGTTGTTCGGACAGCCGGGTACCTGCGAATGAAGTTACCGGGACCGAAGCGGGAGATATTTTCGTTCACCGGAATATCGCGAACCTGGTAAACAACACGGACCTGAATTTAATGAGTGTACTCGCCTATGCAGTGGGTGTTCTTAAGGTGGGGCATGTAATCGTCTGCGGTCATTATGGCTGCGGTGGCGTTCATGCAGCGATGTCGCACCAGGATGTGGGCATCATTAACAAGTGGGTTCGGGATATTAAGGATATTTACGCCCAGCATTGGGATGATTTAAAAGACCTTGATGAGGATAGCCGGTTCAGTCGTATGGTTGAGCTCAACGTAGAAGAACAAGTGAATAATCTTGCTAAATCAACCATCATGCAGCGCGAATGGAAAGAACGGGAAGTTCATATTCATGGATGGGTGTATGATCTGAAATCAGGGTTGATCAATGATTTGGGCATTGATGTATCAAATGCCGATGGGTTGCCTGAAGTGTACCGTCTGGATCTGTAATGAATTCCCGGTTTTTTTGAGGAGTAAAATGACAATGATAATACAGCGGCCTTTCCTTCTAAACCGATTGATTCAGGACAGGTGAGAACGTACACCGTATGGAGCAGTTGGGCCGGAAACAACCGGCCACCTCCAAAGCGGAAAATACTGTCACACATGGCGCTTCAGTCAGTAGAAGAAGATCTGAATTTGAATAGGAATAGACATAAATAACCAGGTCATGAACTTTTTTACGGTTCGTGACCTTTTTTATTCAATGTATGTTACTGGTTAAAATGCCATTCCAACCCTATCAATTTATCCCGATATTTACCAAATACATATGAATATGTGTAAATTAGATATTGGAAAAGTGTAGTAATTATCAAATAGCCCATGCAAAAGTTTCTCAAGCGTCGCTTCTATATTCCTGTCATGCTGCTTACCACTGTTATGTTGGTATCTGCCGTGAATTATTCGAACGATGACCGATATTTCGCCATTGCCAGGAATCTTGACATCTTCGCCACCTTATACAAGGAAGTTAATGCCTTGTATGTAGACGAAGTAAATCCGAACGAAATCATTAGAACGGGTATTGATGCCATGCTGGCATCCCTTGACCCCTACACCAATTACATCCCTGAAGACGATATTGAGGAATTCAGAACCCAAAGCACTGGCCAGTATGGAGGCATTGGTGCCGTAACGGGTATGATTAATAATCGTCTGATGGTCATGATGGTTATGGAAGGGTACACCGCTGAAAAGAACGGCCTTAAAATTGGCGACCAGATAACGCATATAAATAATATAGACATCCGATCCATGAGTCGCGAAGAATCCAATCAACTAATGAAAGGTGATAGCGGCAAGGAGATCAGCCTGAAGGTAAAGCGTTACGGAGAAGACGGGTTACTTTCTCTTACTTTTAAACGAGAGAAAGTCAAAATAAGTAATGTGCCATATTACGGCATGGTCAGCGAAAATATTGGAATGGTTAAGTTATCTGAATTTACCATGCAGGCTGGTCGTGAAGTAAGTAATGCCGTTGAAGAATTAAAAAAGCAGGGGGCGACCGGAATAATCCTGGACTTACGAGGCAATCCGGGTGGATTATTAATGGAAGCGGTTAATACAACCAATGTTTTTATTCCTAAGGATAAGGAAGTTGTATCTACTCGCGGCAAAGTGGAATCAAATAATCAGGTTTATAATACGCTGAATTCTCCCGTTGATACAGACATCCCTGTAGCAGTTCTGATCAATAGCGGCAGTGCGTCTGCTTCAGAAATTGTTGCCGGTACGATTCAGGATTATGACCGGGGGGTTATCATTGGCCAGAAATCATTTGGTAAGGGACTGGTACAGCTCAGCCGCCCGCTTTCCTACAATGCGCAGCTCAAAGTCACGACTGCCAAATACTACACACCCAGTGGCCGATGTATACAGGCGCTTGACTACGCGCATCGGAATGCGGATGGCAGTGTAGGTAAAATCCCTGATTCCCTAAAATCTGAATTCAAAACTTCCAATAACCGCATTGTTTACGATGGTGGCGGTATCGATCCGGACATCGTGGTTGATCAGGAAGATCTTTCTGTTGTTGCCTACACGCTTGAGGTTCGCGGACTTATATTTGATTACGCTACCGAGTATTATTATACCCATCCGGAGATCACATCGCCTGATGATTTCACGCTTTCCGATAAGGAATATGATGATTTTAAAAAATGGCTGGAGGGTAAAGACTATTCGTACATGACCCACGTAGAGCAAGATCTGAATGAGATGCGTCAGGATGCCAAGGGACAAAAATATTACCCGCTCATTGAAAAACAGCTGGCAGAATTACAAAAGGTCATTGATGAAAGCAAAGCCAAGGATCTGGATTTGTTCAGTTCACAGATCCGGTATCTTCTGGAAAAAGAAATTGTAGAACGCTACTACCTGGAAAGCGGAGGTATAGAAAGTACCTTTGACGAAGATCAGAGCATCAAGACAGCCATTGCTGTGTTAAATGATCCGGCGGAAATCAACCGCATTCTTAAAGCCAATTAAAGGTCAGTTTACCAAAACCTGCCGGATTGAAAGAAACCTCCGGCGGTAATACTCAGTTAGCTTGTCCTCAACGACTCCGCGTTGGGTAGAACTATGAATAAAAAGGATACCCTCCTCATCATTCTTTGTTATGATACCCACATGACCGGGTTGATCACCACTTCGCGGGCTTGTAAAAAATATTAAGTCCCCCCTCCTGGCTGAATCCAGCGGTACTGGCTCCCCTACATGTATTTGAGTCCTTGAGGATACGGGTAAATCGTGTGATGCAAACCTAAATACATGACGCGTATACCCTGAACAATCAAATTGATCCGGGCCTCGGGCGCCGTATTTATAGGGGGTCCCAAGGTAGGAACGGGCATAGAGAATCAAACTATCCCTCAAATGTGCCAACGAGTCCTCAGAATCTTTAATTGAATCCGTTTCATAGGCTACATATACCGGCAGTTCTGTTGCCGCCAGGGATTCCGGAATGCTTGTCTGGCATACAAGAATTAAAATCTTTGCAAAAAATAAGTATCCCATGCGGGAATGAACGAAAAAAAAGCGGAGGATGATATCCTCCGCTTCTTAATTTTCGATAAACGGTTGATTTTACCGGAGGAATAACAATTCACGGTACTTGGTCAAAGGCCAGTCCTCATCATCCACCAGAAGTTCGAGCTTGTCAACAGCATACCGGATTTTATCAAAATACTTCATTTTAATATCATCGCAGTAGGCAATTGCCTTCTCCCGGGTATCATCAATCTTGTTGACACGCTTACGTTCTTCAATCATGTCATGAACTTCCTTCTGAATGGCGGTAATGTAACCACTGATTGCTTCAATGCTCTTCACTACTTCGTCATTCTTTATACCCAGACCTTTCAGTCCATTGGCATTCGTAATGAGCTTATTTTGATAAGCAACCGCTGTAGGGACAATATGATTCATAGCCAGATCTCCCATCACACGCGATTCAATCTGGATTTTCATGATGTAATTTTCCCAATAGATCTCATTTCGTGCTTCCAATTCAGTTTCAGAGAGAACTAAATTGTCCGAGAATATTTTCTTGGACTTCTTGGTCAAATAAGCATCCAGAGCTCGAGGCGTGTCTTTCACATTGGCCAAACCACGCTTTTCGGCTTCTTTTACCCATTCGTCAGAATAACCATCTCCTTCGAAACGGATTTTCTTAGACTCCTTGATGTATTTACGTAATACCGAAACAATCGCCATGCGCTTGTCGGTATCCTTCTTACCCATTTCCTTTTTAACCTCGCTATGAAACTCGTTTAACTGAGCAGCGACAATAAGATTGAGGATCGTCATTGGACCGGCTACGTTTTGTGCACCACCTACCGCGCGGAACTCAAACTTATTACCGGTAAAAGCGAACGGAGAAGTCCGGTTACGGTCGGTGTTGTCAAGAATGATCTGAGGAATCTTATCGATACCCAGCTTCATGTACATGTTATCACCCTTCTCAACTTTAATATTTCCTTTCTTCTCCAATTCATCCAGGACAGATGATAACTGAGATCCGATAAACACGGATACGATTGCCGGTGGCGCTTCGTTTGCTCCCAGACGATGATCGTTGCCCGCTGTAGCGATACTCGCTCTCAGGAGGTCTGCATGATCATGTACTGCTTTAATCGTGTTAACGAAGAATGTCAGGAACATTAGGTTTTCCTTTGCACTGCTACTGGGC
>CAYGOW010000028.1:0-12625 GCA_964351425.1 uncultured Roseivirgaceae bacterium | reverse complement strand
TCCTGTTCCATTTAATCCGGCAAACGGTTTTTCATGGAAAAGAACTTTTAATTTATGACGTTCTGCCACACGTGACATTACATCCATCATAAGTTGGTTATGATCCGTAGCCACGTTAATGTCTTCAAAAACCGGTGCCACTTCGAACTGGCTGGGAGCCACTTCATTGTGTCGCGTACTTACAGGAATACCGAGTTTCAATGCCTCGTATTCAAAATCCTTCATGAAGTCATAAATACGTGAAGGAATAGCTCCGAAATAGTGGTCATCCAATTGCTGACCGCGGGCAGGGTTATGGCCAAATACGGTTCTGTTAGCCATCACCAGGTCAGGACGATTATTGAACAAATCACTATCCACTACAAAATACTCCTGCTCACATCCCAGGGATGGTTTTACACGAGTCACCTTACGATCGAATAGCTGGCAAACTTCAACGGCTGCGCGATCTACCGCTTCAACCGCTTTCAGCAAAGGCACTTTATTATCGAGGGCTTCGCCGGTATATGATACAAAGATGGTTGGAATACAAAGTGTCACACCATAAATGAACATAGGCGAACTGGGATCCCAGGCCGTATACCCCCGCGCTTCAAAAGTACTACGGATTCCTCCGTTAGGGAAAGACGATGCATCAGGTTCCTGCTGAACCAGGGCAGTTCCTTTAAATTTTTCAATCCCTGAAAGTGAATCGAAAAACGTGTCGTGCTTTTCAGCCGTCGAGCCTGTCAAAGGTTGAAACCAGTGGGTGTAATGCGTGGCTCCTTTGGACATTGCCCAGGATTTGGCTGCCGCAGCTACCGCATCGGCGGTTTCTCCACCAATCTTGGTTCCTTCATCAATTGCCTTGCGCACTTTTTTAAATACATCCGGAGAAAGCAATTTCTGCATTTCCATCATTCCGAATACATCCTGTCCGAAAAATTCAGAAATTTTTCCAGGTGCTTGTACATTGATCTTTGGACGGTTAATTGCCCGTTCCAACGCCTTAAAACGTAGATGTGCCATGTGTGTATGTAGTGGTTGGTTTAATTTTAAACAATGCGCAAAAATATCAAAAATTTAGCGGTATGGTGATTTTTTACCCTGCTATTTAATTTTTTTTTATAAAAAACAGCATGAACACCTCCATTATGACCTAAATTTTTCTCAAAAGACGTCTTTTTTTGTCAAATGGAATAATTTTTTACCCTAAACGACAGGATTGATTCCAGTGTATCACCAGCTAGTGGAGCATCAGCATTTAGAAAATGCATAAAAAAACCTCCGATCGGAGGTTTCACATTCATCAATACAATGGGTTTGGAAATTACCCTGAACCTATGGCCGTATCAAGCCGCTTGTTAGCAAATGCATTGTCCTGCTCATTTACTTCTTTCATTCGTTCCCGCGCTTCAGAAGTTTCCTTGGTAAGCGTTTCAATGCGTTGAACTTCATAGGGGTACTCTTTTTGTTTAAGCACATGATCGTATGGCCCTTTATGCGCAATGAGTTTGACGAAGATCGGAGCAGTCTCTACCGCTATGAAAAGGAGCATGATAAAAATGTTGGCAATCGCAATGGCCGAACTTTTGTCGGTAATTCTTTCAAGCGCATCCAAACGCGAAGCCAGGCCATCCGCCAGATCCTGGTTCATTCTACTCAACGTACCAGCCTGAGCAGTATCCAGTGCCACTAATTTTTGCTGATTTGAATTTATTAACCCATTATTCCTTTCCTTTAATGCCTCCAGTTCTGCCTCTACCCTGTCGGCATCCGCTTTTTTAATAGCATAAATTGGTCCGGCATTCCGCAATTTCGTGCCTCCGGTACCATCTGCTTCACGTCGTGCAATTTCACGTAAGGTATCTCGCTTGGCGGTCATTGACTCAATTTCTGACTGAAGGCGCAAATTCTCCTGCATAATCTGTTCTTTTTCTGGTTTAAATCGGTCAGTAACCAATTCCTCCCGCAATCGCAGTTGTTCCTGATGCATAATTTCAAGCTCTTCGGATACTTCCTTCTCGAAAATTTTTAACTCGAGCGGCTTGGCAATCACTATTGAAATCAGTAATGCTAATATAATCCTGGGTAAAGCAATGCCCCATTGACGTGACATTTTCCCTTCTTTCCGCATACCAGACACAATATAACGGTCCAGGTTAAATATCATTAACCCCCAGATCATTCCGAAAAAAACAGCAGACCAGACAGAATCAAAAACGGTATAAAGCGCATAACCACCTGCCATGGCGGCAAATAATCCTGTAAAAAAAACAGTGGCACCAATACCTGTGTACTTGCTGGACTCGGTTGGACATTCTTCCATCAGGGATTCATCAACCCCAGCACACATCCAAAAAAATCGGGATAACTTATTCATATAAAAGGAAACGTAAAAAATTGCAATGAATTGCGATAAATCCGACAACTATAATGCCACAGGGGAAAAACCTGCAATACGGCTAAAAAAGAGGATTTTCAAAAATAAAATTGTTCGAAGACGAACACATTCAAAACAAAATCGAACGGTTTGCCTTATTAATGTGTTGTAACTTAAAAAATATTTTTTCGGGCTAAATACAACACAATTCATTTGTTAACGTATAAACCCTCGTAACGAATTTTTTAGCTATGATAAATTTTTCATTCTCGAAATCATCAGTTCGTACCGCTGCCTCTTTTTCAAAGGAAGTTAATACTGCCTATCAGAAGTACTTCAGTAAAGCATTATTGAACCTGGAATTGAACCTGCAGGAAGAACGATTGAAGAAACAACGACTAAACTAAAAAAAACAGACTTTCGCCGGTTTATATTTTTTGACTGGAAGGATCAGTTTGTCTTTCTGACTGAACCGCCACTTCGGGAATCTGTCGAGGATTTTTGAGGATCCCCTTTGTATTTAATACTCCCTCCGCTACTGGCCATTGCCTCAATAGCCTGTATCGCGTGCACTTTGGCTTCTCCGGCACTGCTTGCCATTACCGTTACCTGCTGGGCATCCAGGTCATAGGCATCTACTTCTCCGGCACTACTTACTTCAATCATTGTACGTTGAGCTTTTCCCTTTATTTCTATATCTGAAGCGCTGCTTACATTCAACATTAATTGCTGGACATCCACGTTCAGTTCGATGGTCGCCGCACTGGCAGCCATTACCTCCAGATTAGCTCCCTGAATCAGGTCACTGGAGAATATTCCGCTGGCACTACTGGCAGCCACCATATCCAGCGTGACAAACGTCACATCAACTTTTACATTTACATTCCGGTGATTCCCATTACCAAGCGAAATTTTAAGTATTCCCCCTTCTACCTGAGTTCGTACATCATCCATATCAATATTTTCCGCTTCAATTTTCACAGATTGTGTTGTGCCTTTATGCAAATAGACACTGATCCCCTGGGAGGATTTTATTCCATGAAAGGATCCAACTGATCGTGTCTCTGTAGATTGGGCATTTGCCTCCAAGGCCACCATCATAGCGATAAGCAAGGTAAAAAGGCAGGTGGTGAATATTTTTTTCATCGGTGTATAGTTTTTTTCTTAAAGACCTGCAGAAATTAAAAGGGTTGCATCAACCATTAAATGAATTCATAATTAACTACAAGTGTAATAATTAGGATGTTTTTTGACCAGTCTTCCATAATGAATTTTACTACTTTTAACATTGAGAATTGAGAAAACTACTTTTTAATTATGGTACAAGAGAAATTAAACATTTTAATACAGCTCGCAGCGAGCGATAATCAGGTTGCCGAAAAGGAAGCCCGGTTAATTCACATGATCGGCCAGTCGAATGGTCTTTCAAAAGAAACAATCGATGCCATGATCGGAAGCCCTTCGCGCCCGGTTGGTGACTTAAGTAACCTGACGGATGATCAGAAATTTGAGCACCTGTACCATGTAGTGCAATTGATGAAGGTTGACGGTCAGGTTTTCAAAAGCGAAATCGTCTTTTGCCAGGATATCGCACAGCGTCTTGGCTATAAGAAAAGTGTCATCGCAGAATTATCAAGCAAGATTTTTAGCGATCCCTCGATCACTTCTGATCGAGAATATTTACGCAAAAAGACTCAAAAATATCTAATCAGATAATTTGTGAAGCCGGTGTTATGCCGGCTTTTCTTTTTTAAAATGCCCTACGTGCTGGTTATTCAATGTACGGTATGCCGCCATAGCTTCAGCCGTCATGCAGGAATGTACAGGTAAAATACCTACCACATCCCCAACTTTCCATTTATTCATCTCTCCATCAGGTACCGAAACAATACCATGTTCCTGGCTAATTGTCCGAACCTTGTATCCGGGTAATGGATCACTCCATCCCTCACTCTCAATGGTTACAATCGGTCCAAATGAATTGTCATCCAGTGTATCTTTAGCCAGGTGAACCCCGCCTCCATGGATTGCGAGCTCATTCCTTTCCGGGTGTAATGAAATCACCGGGCTGACCAGGCAAACGGCAACATCCTCCACGCCGCAGCTGCCAATCTCCAATTGCATGGCATCATAAAATACAAAGTTACCCGGGGTCATGACATTCACCTTATCCAGTGTGGTTGCACAGGAAGCAAATGGCGTATCCCCAAAATAAATATCCGCGGATGAATCCACGGCATCACGTAAATCTGTGATGCGTTGTAATGCCAACCCACCTGTTTCAAGCACGGCCTCCGATCCACGGGATTTATAGGTATGGCCAGCATGGCTGTAAAAGCCGGTGAATGACAACGATATGGCATCTTCCAACTGCTGATACAACTTTTTTGCCCCCTCGATATTTTCAAATGGGACCCCGGTCCGCTGACTTCCCGTATCCACCTCAATAACCACGTCCGCTTTAACTTTACCATCCAGCGCTTTGAGGGTATCCGGATGATCCGCCAATAAAATAAGTCGATCGAGCCGATGCGATAATTCTTTCATCGCGTCGACTAATAATATATTGGCCGGAATAGCAATCAGAATATCTGTCCATCCCGCATCAGCGAAATATTCAGCCATTCGGATGGAAGAAACGGTTATTGACGTTACCCCTTCCTGGCGCAACCATTCACCGATCTGGGTTGATTGATGTGTTTTGAAATGCGGCCGCAGATGACATCCGCTGGCTTTTGCTTTAGCAACCATTCTCCGGACATTCTTGCGAACCCTGGTCTCATCCAGGAGCAAAACAGGCCATTGTGAATTATTTTTCATAAACAATATTTCCGTCTAATATGGTCATTGCGATTTCAGTATTCAGGATTTCTTCTTCCGGGACCTTCATAATATCCTGGGAGAAAACGGTGAAATCCGCCAGCTTTCCAGGCTCAATCGATCCAACCAAATCTTCCATAAAGGCACCATATGCTGCATCTATCGTGTACGAACGTAAGGCTTCTTCACGCGTCATACGCTGATCCGGTTCGTATCCTCCGGGAGGGGTTCCCTGCAACGTTTTCCTTGCAACACTTGCATAAAAACAGGTAATCGGATTGATTGGCTCAACAGGAACATCCGTCCCGTTGACAATACGGGCACCCGAATCAAGTAATTTTTTCCATACATAGGCTCCTTCCACGATCCGCTTTTCACCGAGCCGATCTATCGCCCAGGGCCGGTCACTGGCCATATGAATGGCCTGCATAGCCGGAATGACGCCTAATTCCCCAAACCGTGGGATATCATCCGGATGAAGGTGCTGCGCATGTTCGATGCGAAAACGATGGTCGGTGGCCGCATCCGGATTATTTTTAATGGCTGTTTCATACCGGTCCAGTATCTCCTGGTTGGCCCGGTCTCCAATGGCATGACTACATACCTGAAATCCATACTTCAGTCCATTCTCCGAAACTTCACTCACCACTGACATAGGCAGGGTTTCGTGTCCGTAATGATCAGGGCGGTCTGTGTAAGGCTCCAGCAACCAGGCCCCTCTTTACCCGAGCGCACCATCACAATTCAGTTTGATGGAACGTATGGTTAACCAACCCAGGCTGTCAATTTCCGGTCCTCGCTGGTACCATTCTTCAATCAATTCAGGATCCCATCCGGTGAGCATAACGTACAGCCGTATGCCAAGCGAATCCACAGCACGCTTTTGCTGGTATAATGCAATGTTGTCCCGGCCGATACCGGCATCATGAAAACCGGTGATTCCATTTTCGTAGCAATTTTCAACTGCCAGCCTGAACGCCTGCTGAATCTTTTCCGGCGTATTCTCAGGGATATGCTCGGTGATAAGCGACATGGCCCGCTCATTGAATATGCCGGTCGGATTACCTAGCTCATCCCGCATTACTTCGCCTCCTTCGGGCTCTATATTATTAACCCCCTCCTGGCTCAGGGGCAAGACCCCTGCGATTTCCATGGCTTTTGCATTGGCAAATCCGGCATGACCACTGGCATGTCGCAGATAGACCGGGTTATCCGGAGAAACTTCGCTTAACCTATGATGTGTTTGAAACCCTTCCACCATGGTATCCGGCAATACCGTCCATTTACTCTGGTGCCAGCCACG
This sequence comes from uncultured Roseivirgaceae bacterium, assembly GCA_964351425.1. Taxonomy (GTDB): domain Bacteria; phylum Bacteroidota; class Bacteroidia; order Cytophagales; family Cyclobacteriaceae; genus JAUILA01. Next base: position 6,140 of record CAYGOW010000028.1, on the reverse strand, counting down.
TCCGACGATCCATTCACCAGGTTTGGCGTTGGCCACTGCCTCCTCTACCATATCAACCATCTCGTCGTAACTGGTAATGTCCATCATATCCAGGTTAAGCTTGTTAAAACCCATCCCCATAAAATGGCCGTGTCCTTCAATAAGACCGGGTGTCATCGTCTTGCCCTGCAGATCAATCATCTCCGTCTCGTCATCTTTCAACCCTTCCGCTTCCGTCATTGCACCTGCATAGATGATCCTGTTATCTTTGATGGCAACGGCTTCAACAACCGTGTTTTGGCTATCCATGGTATAGATTGGCCCACCCGAAATGATCATGTCGGCTTTATCAGGAGTTTCAGCTGGTGTACAGGAAACTACCAGCATGTAAGATAAAAGCACAAGTTGCAAGAGTATATTCTTAGCGTTTGAAAGCATCAGTCGTTATGTTTGTTAGTATTAACTTTTTTATCATCGGGAAATTAATCATCTCCGGGAGTACTTACTAACCTTTCGAATAATTATGAAAAAAATTATTGGGCCCGCTTTTTTATTATCCATCTGTTTAACCCTTACAACCCTTGTTCCGGCCAATGCACAGGAGATGGGATTGTCATTTTCCTATTTCATTCCGAAAGACGGGTACCTGTCCACTCCGGTAAGTCCGTTTTCCCTTCGCGGCGTAGGCATAGACATTGGGCGCTATTTTGCCCTTCAAACAGGTTTTTCGCTTTACCGAATGACTGGAATGAATGTAAAGGATATGGACGGTCCGGAAAGTGACCGCCCTATTGTCGGGCCTAATTTTACGATTATGGTGCCGGCCGAACTGGTTTTGCAATTTATCGGACAACGGCAGGAGTTCCGGATTAAGGCGGGGGGCTTTGGTTTTTATGGGTTCGCCAATAAGATCAACTATGGCAACCTGGACAAAGCGATCCGCGCATTTGAAGATTGGGAGGTTGCCAATGCGGATGTCGACCATAAGCACGGGCTTGGGCTCGGATATTTTTTTGGCGCTGAGTATGTGTTATTCGTGACCCGCCAATGGGGAATCAGCCTGGAAGGAAATTACTTTATCGGGGATGCCCCATTTGAGATGACAGGAGAATATACCGGTGGGACTGAATCGGGACCATTGGTGACTCGACCGATTGACTGGCAGGACAGCAAGATTGATTTTACCGGATTGGAAATTTCCATCGGCGTGATAATCACTCCTTAGGCTCGCTGACAAATCACATTAAACTCGCAATACTTGCATTTATTGGTGTCTGTGGTTTGATCAAAAGGCTCATCGGAATAAAATATCTCCTCCAGGAGCCCTTTCAAATGTTCAGAAAATTCTGCCAGCAACGGATTCACAACCTCCAACGTACTCTTCTGAGGTCCGTAGGCAAATCGTGAGTCTTCTCCACTGAATATAGCCATTCGGTTAAAGACATGGGGGGTTATCTGTGCACTCTCTTTCGTTTCCATTTGGTAAAGCAGCGTGTAAAGTAATGTCTGAAATGCTACTTTGACATGGTCCTTACCGAAAAGCCCTTCCACGGACTTGAACGTACGTTCATCCTTCCCTGTTTTATAATCGATAATACGCACATTCCCTGCTTTGCGATCAACCCGATCCACTTTCCCAAACATCTTCACCTTTCGCTCTGTATCCAATTCCACCCAAACATTGAACTCTTCCTCTAATCCAACTATTTCGAATGGCGCATATTCCTTATCCATCGCCAGTATTTTCTTTGCGAAATTCAGAATAATCTCCCAGGCAATCCTGTTCTTCCCCTCAACAATGAATTCACTCCCGTTATTATTGAAATTTTTGGTAAAGGCGCGTTGTAAATTTGTACTTAGATTTTTTCTTAATAACTCAATATGATGTTTCTCAACGATTGGCCCGAATTCGTCCATATGATCCCTGTAGATCAACTCCATTAGTTCGTGCAATACGTTACCCAGCGTTCTGGCGTCCAGATCCTCCTCCACCTCATCCACTTCTCTTAAGTGAGCGATATGCCTGAAATAAAATCTCAGTTTGCATTCCAGGTAAGTATTGATGGCCGAAGGTGAAATTCCGTTTTTCCTGGATCCGTCCAGGTACCCATCAAGTCTTTCATGGACCTGCCTGTTACGTTGGATGGAAATAGGTTTTGTCTCCTCCGAAGAAGTTTCGTTGGCAAGAACGGTTTGATTGACGGCATTCGGGTATTCATAAATCAATTGTTTCAAAAACCGGCTCATTTCCTGCTCCCCAAAATCATTTCCTTCCGTACCCCAGGTAAACAAAGCGGTCTTTGCACCATGCAATAACCTGTAAAACAAATACGCATACATGGCGTCCTGCTGGTCAAAATGAGGAAGCTCATACGCTTTTCGAATGTTGTAGGGGATAAAACTATGCTGTTTGGCACCGGATGGCAGGTTCCCCTCGTTGCACTACAGTACAAAGACATGATCAAAATCCAGGTTCCTGGTTTCCAGCACACCCATTATCTGAATGCCCCGAAGGGGTTCGCCGGTAAAGGGGACTTTCTCCGTATTTGCCAATTGCCTGAAAAGCCTCCGGAATGAATCAACCCCGACCGTTGGCTCCTCCTCCTGTTGAAGAATATCTGCGTAGCGTGTAAAATGCCGGCGGTAATGATGGATAAACGTTTTGTTTATTTCATCCATTTCCTCCGCCTGTTCCAGGTACTTCAAAATCTCTATAACATACCCGAGGAAGTTATCCCTGCAATCCTTAAAGAGAAGTTGTTCCAACATTGTATCACCCAAATCCTTTTGGCTCACATAAATAGTATTCTCCTTTTCAATCTTATCAATAACATCCGGGCCAGACGACAAACGGGACGCCACCAATGGGTGACGGAGAATACCAAGCACCGGAGAATAGTAAAATCCGCGTTTCGTGCGATAAAGACTCTGTAGTTCCGTGAGGTATTCTATGAAACTATTGACGGGCGCAAAGGATAAAGGAAATCCCATCGTAACATTTATTCCTCCTACATTCTCCGGCAATGAATGCAGTACAGGAAGAAGCAGACTTTCGTCGCCCAGGACTATGGCGATTTTCTGACGTTCAATTTCCGGATTCTTCTCCAGCAATTGCCGCAATGCCTGACCCATATAACGAGCCTGTCCGACATGTTGAGGCACACCATGAATTTCTATCTCGCGCGTTTCCTCCCGAAGCCGGTTGGGGATTGGGTCAGGAAAGGTCCGGGCAAAATAAGGGCGGCGTTTATATTCCCTGAAAAACCTGCCAGCCTCCTGCTCCTTGTTATCCAGGTAATAGGCATCCACATCCCATTCCACCCGGGTATCTCCATTTTCGAGGCACCAGTGAATAATTTTTTCTTCGGCCACAGTCAGCGCATTGAAACCAGCGAAAATCACATGCTTTCGCGGATACTTCCACTCATGGGATTCAATCGTCTCTGCCAGCTTTCTGTAAAGCAACCCCTCATAGGCAAGGCCTTCTTCCAGCAATAATTCCCGATAATCGGTATAGATACCGCCCAGCTTCTCCCAGGTTTCCAGAAACCGTTGCTTATTTTCTGATTTACTATGTTCGAATCCCTGCCAGAAAGTCTGCAGCACCTCTTTCTGTTCCGCGGTCAGAAAGTCAAACAATAGATCCAGCTCTTTCTGATGCATCAGGTTTTTATACAACATCTCCCCATTGACCATGTATTTGTCGATTTCATCAAAGTCCTGAAGGAGCATTTTCCCCCAATAATAAAATCGTTCAAACCCTTCCTCCCCCGCCATGGGTAAATGCCTCTTATAAACCTGGTACAACTTGTGAATTAATAATACCGGATCAGCCAGTTTCAGATTGGATTCGCGGTTGATGAGATCCTGAAAAGAAACGATATCCGGAGACCATGCAGGACCCTCGGACCTGGATTTCAAAATATCCCTGAGAAACATCCCCGCCCGGCGGTTGGGAAATACCACAACCAGGTCGCGTGGTTGTTTATATCTTTCCGATATAAGCTTTGCTATTTTCTCCAGGAATGTCATACAGCTACGATTTCTTCCAGGTCAATGTACCAGAGATATCCCCTGACAGGCTTTTGCTCCAGCTCGCCCAGAAGTTTCACATAATTCTTTACCTGCCCGATGTCCTTTTCGTTCCTCGCCCCGGTTTTGTAATCAATCACCAACACCTCATGAGTATCCATCATTACCCGGTCAGGGCGGTATTCATGATTCCGGGTGATAATGGCAGATTCATTTATCACATCCCACTTTTTGGCAAACCAACTTTTTATTTGCGGATTCTCAAATGCCTTTGTAATTCGCTCTTTTATTCGCTGCACATCCTCTTCTGAAAGTGCTTCTTCCCAGGTGATCTCAGTTAATACTTTTTCAAAATCTGCTGTGTAGCGTACTTTGGATAACAATTGGTGCACAATAATCCCGGTGTTTATTTTTATTTCACGTTCGGAAGGGATCAGCGATGCAGTGACAGGTTTGAGGACGAGTTCTTTTTCCCATTTACTTTCATCATATCGTTCCAGTTGCACCGGCCTGACTTCCCTCGGCTTTTCTGAATCAACGTAGGTAAAATCCCGCATTCCGTAGGTCAAGGTTAATTCTTCTTTGTTCCAGTAACTATTCAGTGAGAATACTCCCGATTCCAGGGATTTCTGGACGATGGTATTTATTGTTCCATCAGAAGTTTTACTCTTTACCGGCCCGGTAATCCATAGGTCATGGGATGCCCTCGTCATCGCTACATAGAGCATATTCATATTGTCGACAAAGGCTTTCAAGCGCTCAGCCCGATATTGTGTGTCAAACTCCGACCGGTCAAGGATTTTACTATATTTTACCGGCACCACTTGGGTTTCAGGGAGGTGAGAAGCCTCGAACCAAATATCCGGATTTTTTTCATGGTCGACCCTCCAACTCAAAAACGGCATAACTACGGAATGGAATTCCAGTCCTTTCGATTTATGAATGGTCATAATCCGAATGGCATCCAGATCATCCGGTATTTTAATACTTTGTTTACATGCATATTGGTCCCACCACAGAATGAAGCTGGCGATATCCCCTCGTTCCTTTGAAACAAATTGAAGCACCAGATCCTGAAAGGTTTGCATGTAGGCAAATTCACCTTTCAGTTCATTTAAACCAAGTACATGGATAAGCTTTTCCACCAGCTCAATAAATGGCCGTTTTTCCCAGGCCGTCACTTGCCTGATCCGTTTTTCCGGCTCAGTAAGTTCGGCAGCGCTTTTTGAGTCACATGCGGGAAAAAGCTCTCCAAGTTCTGATGAACTTTGATTATGGACTTTATGAAAATGATACGCCAAATCGGCCCGGTTGACCGAATTATCAGGATCATTCATATAACGCAATGCTGCCATTAGCAACCGACAAACTGGCGATCCGGAAAGAAGCAAGGAATCATTGCTGATGAAGTCAAATCGGTAACCGGAATCAGGATGCTCCCTGGCATACCTGGCCAGCGTTTCGGCTGCTTGTTGCCCTTCTTTTCGTCGGCGCACAAGGATTACCATTTCCCGCAATGGGACCTTCTTATCCTGTAGTTCCATGATAATACCTGGAAGTCGTTCCATGGCCAGCTCCTGCCACTTTTCTTCATTTTCTGCTTTGAGGCGTTCCATATGCACAAAACCATCCACATCCTCCCCACTGGTACTTTTTCCGGGAAAATCCTGGGCTACATCAAAATAAATCGATTCAATGTGCTTTATTGCCATGGCGGATATTTCATCCTCTTCATGGAAAGTACCCCCTAAAACCGATGGCAAGGCCTTAAAAAGAGCGTTATTAAAGTTTATCACAGCCGGCCTGCTGCGGAAATTCTTTCGGAGCTGTTCCTGTTGTATCGCGGCAGAGCCGAATTGCTGCTCAACTTTCTCCTGTAATAATTCCAGTTCGCCCCCACGCCACCTGTAAATTGATTGCTTCACATCTCCCACAATAAGGTTGGCCTTCCCGTTTGCCATGCTGTTGTCAATCAGGGGACTAAAGCTTTTCCATTGATATCGGGAGGTGTCCTGAAATTCATCAATCAGGAAATGATCATAAAAGGAGCCAACCTTTTCATATATAAAAAGCGCATCTGTACGCTCTATCAGGTCAGACAGCAGGCGCGTTGCATCCGAAACAAACAT
>CAYGOW010000027.1:17062-17510 GCA_964351425.1 uncultured Roseivirgaceae bacterium | reverse complement strand
GTCTTCTCTGGAAATTAAACGTTGTTTTCATGATTCGCTTTTCTCGTACAAAGGGTCGTTAGTAAATATACTATTTAATAGCATAAATTGGTACCACCCCATCATGATTGCACTTTAATTAGACAGGATTTAACAAAACACGTGTACATCATTAAGAGTGGATGCCAATCGATAAATATGCTTATTGTTGTAATGGAAATTTTCATATTTTATAAGTAAAAAGCTCAAATATTAATAAGGAGTTCTATATTGTGATATGAAAGAACAATCGACCTCTCTCAAGCTTACAGTCCTCCTGGTAAGTAGCTTGACGATCATGTCCATGGTCACCATCTCCCCTTCGCTACCCGAAATGTCCGCTGCTTTTGAAGGGGTTCCATATTCGGAGTTTTTGGTGAAGCTGGTCTTAACATTACCAGCCTTATTTATTGCAACGATTTCGCCTATT
>CAYGOW010000027.1:5803-17052 GCA_964351425.1 uncultured Roseivirgaceae bacterium | reverse complement strand
CCTATTGCCGGTAAACTAATTGACAAATACGGTCGGCTTCCGTTTTTGTATCTATCCATGGTGCTTTATGCTGTGGCAGGCGCTTCGGGTTATTTTCTGGATAATTTGTACATGATTCTGGCGGGTCGTGCTTTCCTGGGAATTGCGGTAGGCGTGTCCATGACCATCGTTAACACACTGGTAGCCGATTATTTTGAAGGTCCCCAACGGCAAAAATTCGTAGGTCTTCAGGTGGCCTTTATGTCCTTGGGCGGTATACTTTTTATAGGACTGGGAGGAGTATTAGCAGACGTCGGCTGGCGTTTCCCCTTTCTCATCTATCTTTTTTCACTAGTTGTTTTACCATTAGCCATTTCCTATTTATACGAACCAACAATAGAAAAACATAGCGCAGAGCACATAGCCACACAAAAGTCGCCAGGTATTATCTGGTTGTTATTTGTTAATGTTTTGCTCATGTGGGTCTTATTTTTCATGATACCTGTCCAGGTTCCGTTTCAAATGCAGGAAATAGGTGTTAGTTCGAATGCCATGGTGGGTGCGGCCATATCACTTAGTACACTATTCTCTGCTATTTCATCCTTCTCCTATTCGAGAATAAAGGACCGGTTTAGCTTTTATACCATATTCACCGTGGGGTACCTGTTTATGGCAGCTGCATTTGTGATGGTTGCATATTCCACATCAATACTGATGGTAACCATTGCGATGATGCTTGCTGGATTTGGCATGGGGATGATGATACCCAATACGAATATCTGGGTGATGCGAATTGCACCCCCGGCGATACGGGGACGCGAAATAGGCCGCCTGACCACCTTTTGGTTTATGGGACAATTTCTTTCCCCTATTCTTCTGCTTCCGATCTCCCGCGCGTATTCAACATCAACTACGTTCTTGATCGCGGCGGGCTTTCTACTTTTCCTGTCATTCTTCTTCCTAGTAATGCAGAATCAGCTTAGAAAGACAATAGTTCGACCAGGGGTTTATCCTTCCTCTTCTGGAGGTGGTGGTGGAGGCAATACGAATGGCTCCGGTTGAGGATCTAATGGCACTAATTCTTTACCTTGTAAAGCTGCATGTCCGGCAGGTATTAAAGTTGACCTGAAGGTAATGTATGTCATCGGCATGATTCTTTGCGGATCTCCATTTAGTTTTGTTGTATTTCCACGATAAGGATTCAGGTATTCCCATACTATTTCACCATTAGAATCAACTTCAAAAAAACGTGCTCTTGCTCCTTCGTTAATAAATGTCGTTCCTCTTTGGGTTCGGTGTGCACCTGAAATAAAACCACTCCAGAAGCTCACAGTATCAGGCGCGACGTAAACCCATGAAGGGCCATCAGGACCATAAACACCCCGATCATTCAGCGTATAGTTTCCGTTGGCGTCGACAGGTGTTTCGATTTCAAAAATGGCAGAATAATGCGCACTGTCAGGTCCGTTTGGAATTTGATTATTGAATAGAGTCAAATGTCCTTCGCCGGGTTTGCCATTTTCAATCCAACGGACATCATGCTGTACAAAAATCTTTCTGTCAGTAGAATCTCCTTTGTCATAATTAGCTGGATTGCCCCATCTGTAAAGAAAATCACCCCCTTTACCTCCTTTGCCCCCTCTGTGTCCACGGGCTTCTGCGGTGGTGGTGCTATGATCAATAATAAATATTTCACCAATGGAAGGCGAACTAACCACGATCTGATCCAGTTCTGCATTGTAGTTGATGGCATTGAAATGATAGGTATCACAATTTTCGGAACCAAGCTCGGCATTTCGGTGCACATCCCCCCGTGCTTTTCTTGCCTCCAGGCTATCCGATTTAATTTGAATACTATCCGGATGAATCACCTCAACTTCTTCAGCCATGGCATTAATATCCAGCAGCTCCGGATGATCGGCAATCACACCAAAATTATCTTTTGAGGGATCGTGATCCTGAATTAAATGGTCCCAAATGTGCCATTCCCAAACCACTTCAGCATCGTATTTACCTACAGGCCTAAGTTCAACAATTTTCTCCGGCCACATGCCTGCCAGTGACACGAACTCGGGCTTACGCCCGGCCTGGATGGCTTCTTCCCGAGATTTTGCCTCCCATGCTATTGCCAGAATGTTTCCGTTTGGCATCACCGCGAAATCATGATGTTGCAAATAGTCACGCGTAGCATATTCAAAGTCCCAGAGCATTCTGCCGTCCCAAGAGATACGTTGCAGTCTGCCGGCACTTCCTCCCCCATAAAATACAGGGTTATCCGGATCATATGCATTGACAATAATGGAACCATCCTCTTGAAGGTACCCGCCCATTATACCGTTTCTACTCTTCCATTCATGAACTACTTCGCCTTTCCGGTTTACCAGATATGCAGACCCTGAATTGGGTTTAATAAAAAATACATGATCATCGGGTAAGTCTTCATTGCTCACCGTAAGTCCCCGAGGAATATGATGACCAAACATGTTTCGGCGCATCGCTTCTGGTCGCTCATCTTTGGTAGCGAGAGAATCAGATGCTGTTGAATCCTCATTATCCGAGCCCGTAGATTGGTCGCAGGAAATCAGAAATAAAAGGCAACAACAAAGGATTATGGGGCGTATCATGTTAGTAGGTTTAGGTGGTAGTTATTTTTTTTAGCAATCAAAAGCTCTCGACCGGAAACGTCAGTTTAATTTAAATCCGGCTTCAAGCTTTGTAGTGTCCGGCTCAGGCTCTTTTATGATCGGAACCGGCAACTTTTTAGTTTCAGGCTGCGGGTCAAGGACCGACAGCTCCTTGTTATTCAGCCCCGGATGATCATTAGCAATAAACACAGACCGGAATGTCATAAAGACCGGAGTAGGCACATCTCGTTTTATGAGTTGTTCCACCGATGAATCCACATACTCTGACAGATATTCCCAGACTACCTCACCTTCGGGGGTCACTTCAATAAAACGTCCTTCTGCCCCTTCCGTGATATAGGTATTTCCATTCTTCAGACGTTGAACCCCGGAAATAAAGGGCGACCAGAGTGAGAGCGTATCAGAAGCCACATACGTCCAGACAGGATTTTCTGGTAAAAATTTTCCATCCGGTCCAAGGGAGTAGGTTCCATCCTCATTCAAAGGGGGTTCCAGTTCGAAAATGGCCGAATAGTAGACACTGTCCAATGGGTTACCATATGGAACATTATTATTAAACAATATCAGATTCCCCTCTCCCGGGTACCCTTTTTCAACCCACTGAATGTTATGTTGGTTAAAAAGTCGCTGCATCGTCGAATCTCCCCTGTGATAATTAGCCGGGTTTCCCCACCGGTAAAGGATATCTCCACCCATGCCTGACTTACCTCCGTTATGGGTCCTGGCTTCGGCAGTGGTTGTGCTATGGTCAATAATAAAAATTTCCCCTAGCATATAGGAGCTTATGGCAATTTGATCGAGTTCGGCGTTATAATCAACGGCATTTAAATGATAGACATCTGCCACATTATCACCCAGCGTAGCATAGGTCCAGGCATCACCTCTTCGTAACCTTGCGTTCAGACTATCCCGCTTAATATCGATACTATCAGGATGAATTTTTTTGATGTGACTCAATCCGGCATTCACATCCAATAGTTCAGGATGTAGCGCTGGATCTCCATAATTTTTCTTGGATGGGTCAAAATCCTGTATCAGATGGTCCCACATATGCCATTCCCATACCACCTTCGCACCATATTTACCGTCAGGCTGCAATTCAACAATCTTATCCGGCCAAAGACCCGCGTCATAAACATATTCAGGGTTCCTTCCAGCCTCAATTACCTCATCCCGGGATTTATATTCCCAGGCAATAGCTAATACATTTCCATTTGGTAGTAGTTCAAAATCATGGTGTTGCAATTGATCCCATGAAGCCATTTCATAATTCCAGATAACATCACCATCCCACCCTATTCGCACCAGTTTTCCAGCTGCTCCGCCGCCTCTGAACCTGGGCCGATCCGGATCATTGGTATTAACCAGAACGGATCCGTCCTCCAGCAAATAACCACCCAATATTTCAAAACGCGTACTCCATTTATGCAGGATTTTTCCATTCAGGCTCATCAGGTACATATTCTTCGAGCCCGATTCCGGAAAAAGTATATATCCGTCCGTTGAATCCACTTCATTCTTAAGTAATCCTCTTTCGATTCCCAGCCCGAATGTGTTTCGTTTAATGTCCTCCTTGACCCATGACTCCGCATCCGTTGTGTCTTTGAGGTACCAGACGAGTTCGGATTCTTTATCACAGTCACAATCCTGGTTACATGAGGAAAGAGATACCAGGAGTACACCAAGGAAGAAAATAAGTGTAGATTTCATAAATAGGTTTGATTGATTAGGGTGACTCAATTACCGGTGTAGGATAAGTCTGTAATTTTTTTAGTATTCCTTCTTCAGAAAATACAATGACCATATTTCGGGAAGACAAAGTTAACCTTCAAAGGAACGCATCAATTAATATCTGATTTCTAATGATTTATACGCTATTCATTGACTTAATTATCCGGCAGATTATTTGATGACGTGTTGGTAATATAGAAAAAAATTGTATTATATTTAGATAATTACTGTCAACCATTCTCACTTAAACTACATCACATGTCTATTAAAGTAATTGGTGCCGGTTTTCCCCGTACCGGAACCACCACGCTAAAACAATCTTTAGAAACACTCGGGTACACAAAGACCTATCATATGAAAGAACTCCTGGTGCATCCCGAGAATCTGCACTACTGGCTTCGTCTGGAAAATGAAAGAACTACTGACTGGGACGCTTTATACAATGGATACCAGGCGACTGTTGATTTTCCTGGCTATCCATTTTACAAGGAACATATGGAACGGTATCCGGATGCCAATGTCATTCTCACTGCTCGGCACTTCGATAATTGGTACATAAGCGCGCAAAGCACCATCAAAAATGCAGGCCCTCAGAATCTTGGAGAGAAATTAAAAATGCTCACCCGCATGATGGTTAATCCCCGCATTAAAAAGGTAGTAAATTGTATCAAGTTTGTAAAAAGAGAATTTTGGGGCCGTCAATTTCAAGGTAAATTTGAGGATAAGGCATTTGCTGAAAAAATCTTTTATCAACACATTGAAGAGGTGAAGGCTCATGTACCAAAGGAAAAGCTACTGGTGTATGACGTGCGTGAAGGCTGGGGCCCCCTATGTGAATTCCTTGATAAACCTGTACCTAAGGATGAATTACCGCATTTAAACAAGAAGGAAAACTTCAAGACGATGCTTAATGAACTTATGAAAGGAAACATGGTTTAACCAATTCCTACAATACGATTCCCATTTTACCCGCCTCCCGTAACAAGGAGGTGGTGTTTTTTGCGCCAAACTTGCTTAGCAGGTTTTTCCGGTGGGAATCTACGGTATGACTACTGATAAATAGTTTATTAGCGATATCCAGCGTAGTCATTCCTTCAAACAGTAGTTTAAGAACCTCTTTTTCCCGTCGTGTTAATTGTATTCTTTGTGGTGATAAAGGCCTTTTATAGCTATTAGCAAGGGACTTACTCACCTCCTGACCAAAATAGGTTTTACCCTGCATGATCATATCTATCGCATGAAGTAACTCTTTCTTGCCTGTGTTTTTCAGCACAAACCCATCCGCGCCTACTTCCATCATCTTTTTAATAAGTTGCGGGTCGTTATACATGGTCAATATCAGAATACGCTGATCAGGATTCATCTTCTTTATATTCCGGGCACAATCAATGCCATCCATCACAGGCATATTAATGTCAAGAATAATGATGTCCGCTTCATCATAGGATTTCAGATACTCCAGCACTTCTGCGCCATTCGCACACTCTTTAACGATCTGTATGGATTTCTCGCTTTCTAAAATGGCCTTAATACCGTCAATAACTATTTTATGGTCGTCAGCGATCAGGATTGATATTTGATTCATGGGCTTACGTGATCTTGTTTCTCATCAATTTCGACAATGATGGTGGTTCCATGACCTGGCTTGGAATCAATGGTGAAGTTTCCTTCGAACCTTTCCACGCGGTTGCGAAGATTTTGTAATCCCATACTTTGGAGAGATACTTTCTCAGGCACAAATCCTTTTCCATTGTCCTCAACCATCAGGGTAATCAGCCCTTCTCCATGCCGGGTTAGCTGAATACTGATTTGGGTCGCCTTAGCATGCTTCAAAATATTACTTATCAGCTCCTGGATTATTCGATAAAAATTGATCTCCAGCTCCTGAGACATACGATGATTTTCAAAATTATACGCGATGAACTCGATTTCAATCTGTTTACTGTTTTCCAGCGTTTCCTTCAGATTTTCAATGGCGGTAACCAGGCCAAAACGAGTAAGCACCCCTGATGAAAGATTATGGGCGATTCGCCTGGTTTCATCAATGGTCTCATCCAGCAACTGTCTTGCTTTGTCCAGGGAAGACTGACTTTGGCCACCTTCGGATGCGTCATAGTACAATTTTACTGCTGATAATTTACTCCCAAGCTGATCATGTAAATCTTCCGCAATGCGCTGGCGTTCCATATCCTGACCTTCTACTCGTGCGCTTAAAACAGAAATTTCCTGCGAACGAATTAATTCGTTAACCTGCTGATTATGAATAGCTTCATCCTTCTTTCTTAATTGTTCAATTAAGCGTTGGCGGTGCGTAAGGAATAACAGAATACCCGACATTAACAATAGCAAAGACCCTCCCACGATGAGTACCAGGCGTGTTTGCGCTTCTTTACGCTCAAGTAATAATTGATTTTCAGCTAGTTCCCGTTCTGCTTTTTCAAGATCATATTCCGCCCGTACTTTCAGAATCTCCTTGTTGGACTCAAGATCAAAGATCAGATCTTGCATGTCCAGCGATTTTTCGAAATAATATGTGATGGTGTCGTTGCCCAGGTCTTTATGCAGATAAAACAGGTTATCATAAAGATTGGCTAAAAGGTCGATCAGTGAATCCCGTTCAGCAATCACTAAGGCCTGCTCATATTGCCCCAATGCTTCATCAAAATTCTTCTTCCTGTAATTAACAAAACCAATATTACTGAGTGCTTGCGCATATTGAGTTTGATCTTCATACTCCTTTGTTTGCTCGAGCACTATTGAAAAATAATAGAGGGCAGAGTCCAGGTCATCTTTTTTCTCATAGGTTACCCCGAGGTTGTTTAACGTCACATTGATGGACTCTAATGACCTCTCTTCAACAGGCAAGCTGTTTTTTAACTTGAGTGACATGTTATGATACTTCAGTGAAGAATCAATTTCATTTATACTTCCATAAGCCAATCCCAAATTATTATAGGCCTGCCCTAAACTCTTGGTATCAACACCTATGGATAACTCCATCGCTCTTTTAAAATGTGAAATAGCAAGCTTGTGCTCCTCTCTCCGGGCTGCGATTGCCCCAAGAAATAATAAAGGTCTGTTTGTTTTTACTGAATTGATATCCTCACGGATTTGTAAGGTATGCGTGAAATAGGCGGTGGCTATGTCAAAATCATTCTGCCTGTAATACAGAATCCCTTGACTTTCAAGTGTATCCGCAACCGCTTCCATGGATGGCAGTATTTTACCCAGGGAGTCAATTTTTTGTTCAAATGATGTTGAACTCAGATCCTGACCAAACCCACTAATACCGCATTGCAGAAACAAGAACGCAAGAAAAGTTGATTTCCTTATAACCCCATAGGGAGACCGCATAGTATCAGTTTTTATGGTTCATAGGATCCCGTAGTTCCACCGTGCTTGGTACCACTTTTTGGTGTATTCTCCTCTGCCGACATCATCATAAAAGACATGGTACGCATGGTATTCTCATCCGATTTTTCCTGAAGGATCTCCTTAATCTGATCTGCTTCGGGTTCTCTTATTTCGACATAAATGGCATCCTCTTCTTTTCGGTTAGCCACCAGCCGGTATTCTTTGAGAAACTCAGTAACCGCTTCATCATCGGTTTTTTCTACATACAGAATGGTATAGCGGAAATTGACTCCTCCTACCCTTTCGTAGCTATATTTCTCCGGATCATATGACAAAACCCGAAACCCCTTCAGATTAACAAATAGAGTCATCAGGTATTCATTTGAACATTCCTTTACGCGGTTGATATTCAAAAATGGCTTCATGGTCGGAATGGTAATTTTGTTGGCATCCATAATTATTTTTGATTTTGTCAGTGAATGAATTGATCTCTAATAGTAAATGATTACCTGCTTTTTTCTCTCCCTATAACTAGTGATTTTACCAGATGCATGGTGAATAAGCAGATTATTGAACTTTCTGGTGAAAATTCAAACTTAAGATAACGATATTATTAGAATGATGTATAACAATACTCACTAATGAAACCTATAGAAAAGACCCCAATTAGTTTACACGTGTTTGCCTTCAACCATGGCGCAATGGCGGGGCTGTGTTAATAGAATCATGATAACCCGAACAATATAATCCTCCAGGAAGGTTTCTACAGTATGAGACCTAACTTACCCGGGAGAGGTATGAATCGTTGTATGCCAAACGGGGACTGAATAAAAACAAAGAATTATAGTCTAATTCAATAGGCCGGACGGATCATTAAAAAAGAAAATGTACTGCGCCTATCCGCGACGCTGTTTTCTTTTACTCCCTGGTTTATACTTTCGTTTCTCTGATTTGTTTTTACGAGGTTTGGCCTGATCGTCTTTATTCACCCGCAATGCTCGCCCGTCTATTTCCAATTCATCGAAGCGGGAAGCAAAGCCTTTTTCACTTTTGCCGTCGATTTCAAAGAATGAATAACTTTTGTGGAGCTCAATATTTCCTACAGTATCCTTAGGGATCTGCCCGGTGTCTGAAATGAAGTGCAATAAATCTCCTTTTGTCAGGCCGTCCATCGTACCCACATTAATGAAATAACGCGTTTTTCCATTATTGGACTTGGCTTTAACGCCATTCCCTTCATTCAGGTCCCTGCCTTCCTGATCACCAAAGTGATCAAGTTGTGTAGTGATCAGTCGTTTCAATAATTCATCGCGCGACAATTCATCAAATCTCGGACGAATGTATTCAAGAATTTCTTCCGATTCAGGAGCGGCTGATGTTTTGAGAATAAGGTTCGCCCAATGATCAATTTTCAGAGCCAGCAAATCTTCGGCTTTGGGAACCTCAATCCGCTCAAACTTAATTTTATTAGCTTTTTCCAACGCATTGATTTTCCGGGCTTCTCTCCCATTTATAAATGCAAGGGATATGCCCTTGTTTCCAGCCCTTCCTGTACGACCGCTTCGGTGGGTATAACTTTCTATCTGGTCAGGCAGCGTATGATGGAAAACGTGCGACAAGTCATTCACATCAATCCCCCTGGCTGCGACATCCGTGGCAATTAATATCTGCAACCTTTTAGACTTGAACTTTTTCATCACCGCATCCCGTTGGGCCTGGGTCATTTCACCGTGCAACGCCTCTGCTCCATATCCGGCATGGCTAAGATCATCCGCAATTTGTTGCGTCTCCCTGCGGGTTCGACAAAACATCACCCCGGTAATTTCAGGGGTCGAATCAATGATGCGCTTAAACGCCTCGAGTTTATCTGCCGTTTTCGTAACCACATATTGATGGGAGATGTCCTGATTGGTTTTGTGTTCCGTATTCACGGATTTTTCAACAGGCTTTCGCATGTACTTGTGTACAAGCTGACGAATTTCCTTGGGCATGGTGGCTGAAAAAAGCCAGGTGACACGCTGATCATTGGTAAACGACAATATTTCATCAATATCCTCCTTGAATCCCATATTCAGCATTTCATCGGCTTCATCCAGTACGACGTAGCGGACACTCTTGAGTGAAATGGCTTTCCTGCGAATCAGGTCCAATAAACGCCCTGGTGTTGCGACCACAATCTGGGTAGGTTTCCGGAGCGCCTTTATCTGGCCCTGAATGGCCGCACCTCCGTATACTACTTCGACATTCAATCCTTTTTTATAACTGGAGAATGATACGAGCTGCTTTGCCGTTTGCTGACTTAATTCCCGGGTCGGTGACATCACTAAAACCTGGGTTTCGGTAGAATTATTTTCAATTCGCTCCACAAGTGGAAGCCCGAATGCCGCTGTTTTTCCCGTTCCTGTTTGGGCCAAACCAAGGAAAGCAGTAGGCTTCTCCTGAAGCAGAACGGGTATTGCTTGTTGTTGAATAGGTGTGGGAAGGGTGATTCCCTGATTTGCCAGGACCTCTGCCAAAGGAGCAGATATCCCTAATTGCTGGAATGAATTCAAGACTGTAAATTAAAATGAGGTGCAAAGTTACAAATAACTAAGCCAATATTATCATATAGCATGATAAAAGGCCCCGGTGTATCCCGGGGCCTGTATCTTTCTCAATGGGCTTCTTTTATATATCCCCAGCCTTCATTTTGACGCATGACGATTTCCAGAATGCCATCCGGCACCGTCCCAACTCCATTTAATAAATCAGATTGGGTAAGCTCATACCGTTTCAGGGTCATCTCACACACGTTGAACGTAACATTGTCCAGGGCGGTTAGCGGCTCGATCTCGTCGCTAACGGAGGAGTCTCCGTGCAAAACCATGGGCAGGGCAGTGCTGTGTATGACGACCTGAAAGGTGGAGTTGGGGTAAGCCTTGGACATACCCATAACATGCCGGATAGTTGATGAATGAATCTTCTGGTCAGCACTGGTCACATCAAAAACGATTTTCACTTCCTGCGCACTAATGGCTGTGGATATAAATAAAAACAAACCTAAAATAGTTATCGATCTCATGTTATGCCTGTTTATGTTACCCTACGCTTGAATCAATGTACGCAATCTTGTGCTCGGCCATCCGACCAAGTGCCCAGACACCAGAGGGAGATAAATGGATTCCCGGAAGCTTGTTAGCAACAAAGTCATTGTAGACATCTTCTGAATTTAATCCCATGGCCTGTGCAACAGCACCAGCATATACTTTATACGCCATTCCGCAGGTACAGAATTTTGTTCCCTTTTCCTGAAGGCCTTTGATACCGGCAAGACCGGGAACCGGAAATGTCCCCTCTTTTACGTTGAGGTACGGATTCCTTACGGCAAATTCATTCGTTGTAGGATCTTTGTAGTGCATCACTTCTCCCAGCTTGTATTTGGCAATCAATTCATCCGTAAATGAGAATATAATGCCATGGTGGCGCAATACATTAATTACACCCAACTCACCGGGAGAGGTGCCAGTTTCCTCATTGGTGATATAATAAACATTCGACCAG
>CAYGOW010000027.1:951-5793 GCA_964351425.1 uncultured Roseivirgaceae bacterium | reverse complement strand
AGACGAAACCCCATTGATTTGCCTGTGAAACATCATACGCTACCGCATGCTTCATTTTGCCTACGGCCTGAAGCATTTGATCCACATCATTTGCTTCCTTTGCCATATTACTGCGAATTGATTCCACGGTTAGACTGGAAATTCCTGCCTGCACCGGACCTGTGAGCAAACTAAGCCCTGCAGCGGTCCCTGTCGCCAGGGTACCCAGAAAGGCTCGCCTTTGACTGTTGTTGATAGATTTTTTCATGGTGGTATTTTTGATTGGTTAAGATAAAAGGAGGCGCGTTCGTTGAATTCGGTCTCCTTTACTGATGGTGATTGTAGTAGGACCGGATATATCTCCGGGGGACACATTGCTGTATCTCTTGTGGAATTGGGATCACGAAGTTTGAAATAATCCAGAACCGTGATCTTTCGTAGCGGCTGCCAGGTAATCCATTGTTAAACAGATTATTATGGCTGTATGGTAATGTACAAAAAAATCAGCTGATTGTCACGTGTTATTTAGTCTTGCGCAGTCCGTATCTGTCCTGGTAATAGGTCATAATAGGTTGAAAGGGGCCAAACTTATGTTCCTCGGCACTAAAATCATCCGTCCAGGGGCCGTAGGGTGTTGAAACCGGCTTCAGGGTTTTATCTGGGAAATCCAGTTCTTTATTGTGTTTTTCTGGTCGGTTGAAAGTATTGATGTAGGCGGCCAGGTGGTAGGCTTCTTCATCCGATACCAATGGCTCATCGTAGGTGGCACCGAATGGCATATTGGATTTAATAAATTCGGCGGCTGTTATCACTCGATTCATTCCAGCGCCGTCATTGTACGTGTCTTCGCCGCCGAGTGGCGGATAGACATAGCCAGTAAATGTATCTCCCGGAATACGTTGGCCTTGTCCCTTGTCGCCATGACAAACCATGCACTTCTCTATGTACAAAAGATGCCCAATGCTTGTATCCGCTTTAACCTCTGGTAAATTCACCGGCTTATACCCTTTGTATAATTTCTGCATGTCTTCCGGCACACCTTCGCTTAGCCATTCCATGTAAGCGATGATGGCTTTCATTTCCCGGCTGTCTTCAGCCAATACTTCACCATTCATACTGCGTTGCATGCATCCGTTGACCCGCTCTTCCAACGTACCAATTTTATTCTCCCGGCCTCGAAACTGGGGAAATCGGTTAGCTACACCAACAAATGAACCCGATGCAATTTTTCGACCGCCATCCAGGTGACAGTTACCACAACTCAGGTTGTTACCCGCCAGGCGGCGGCCCGGATCTTTGGACAAAGGACCAATATATTCGCTCGTGCGGAGAATTAAATCGGCCCCTTCTTTAATTAGTACCGCTTCCGCTCCTTCCGGCAAGTCATGATCCAGTGACCTGGGTTGCCAGGCGATAGCTTCTGAATTATCAAAGGATAATTCTGCAGGAGGATAATACGTTAAGTAAAAAACACTTCCCGAATAGATGAGCAACACACCCAAAAGCAGATAGATTACTCGCAACAATAGCTGAATGAGTCGGATCAATGGATCCATAGTGTAGTGAAATTAAATACAGATCCAATATACCTGTAACAAAGTCAAGTTCCGATATTCAGCGCATCTTTTGCTAATTCTCCTGTACAGAAATACCAAACCCACCCTGTATCAGGAACTGGTCATCCTCATCTTCGTAATCAATAAGCGGCGCAAACCCATTCTGCGACTCCTGGGTCTTAACGGAAAGACGTTCAAAAAGCAGGTAATCATCTGATTCCTCTTTTAGTCTCAAAACGTACGTATTTTCTCCTGACCCCAGGATCGCATTTTCTTCAATGGAGGGCCATTCCTTTTCTCCCAGGATTATTTCTGCCTGAACAAACATGCCGACGGTAAACTTGTCTTCATCCTCTTCCTTGAGATGACCATGCACATTAATCGTTCTGGATTTTGGATCAATGGAGCGGCCTATAAGCTGAATCTTTGCCTCAAATTCTTCATTGGAGGATTCAGGGACTTTGAACCGGACCACCTGACCCGCCTCTAATTCCATAATGTCTTTTTCGAAAACTATCAACTCCAGGTGTTTATGTGAAGGGTCTATGATTTCCATGATGATATCTGAGGGATTGACATATGTACCCCTGCTTACATCCACACGGGTAACCGTGCCGCTGAATGGTGCGCGCAAGGTGATCCGTGAAGTGAACTGTCTTTTTCTGACAAGATCGGTGGAAATACCCAGAAGCGATAACCGCTTTTCAAGCCCGGCGAGGGTAGCTTGCATCTGGTTGTATTCACTTTTAGCCCTGAGAAAGCTTTTTTCCGACGAAATTTTTTCTTCATACAGTTTTTGCTGTCGCTCAAAATCAGCCCGTAAATAGTCCATCTTTTCAGCAATTTCGAGATATTCCTGTTGCATCTTGACGTATTCGGTATTCTCCAGAACCACGAGTAATTCCCCTTTTTTGACATTATCCCCGATTAGTAGGGGAATATCGGTGATGAACCCACCAATGATTGCTGTGATTTCCGCCCTGTTTTGGGGCGGGACATCAATCGTTCCGGATGCACGAACAAGTTCAGAAAACCGTCGCGTTTCGGTCGAACCTATTTTCATATTACCTGCTTCAAACTGAGCCCTGGTTATTTGTATTTCCCCTTCATTTAATATAGCCTCTTCTTTCAGGCTGGTTTCTTCTGACGATGTGCATCCTGCAGAGAGGGCAAGCAGCATTGTTGCCCAGATCAGCGTATTGGTTATAAGGAATCGATTCATTTTGTTAAATAATTTATCGCAATTACTACCTGGTTGTAGGCGTTTAGATTTTTTAGATAGGTGAGGTTTATTTCTGAAGCATTCTCAACACTCTGTATGTATTGAAAGAAATCAATCTCCCCATTTTGATAACTCAGTGTCGCCATTTTCAGGATTTCTTGCGACAGGCTCCTGCCCTCTTCCTGAAAATAAATCAGTCCTTCTTCGTACTTTACTAATTCAGCTTGCAATTTATTGTATTCCGATTCAAGCTGTATCCGGTAATCATTTGCTCTTTCCATGGCTATGTCTTCTGCTATTTTAGCTGCGCGAACACGTGAGCCATTGAAAAGTAAGGGAATGCGCAGGCCAATCTGATAGCCATAAAGACGCTCGTTAAGACCCGAATTCGTACCACTGAAATAGCTTACGTTAAAATCCGGCCATAACAGTTGTTTTTGCAACGAACGCTGTTCCTGGTAATACGATTGCTGGTTTTGATAATAGGTAATTCCCGGGTTCTCATTAATGGGTGCGGGGATGATTTCCAGCTTTTCGAGCGGAACTTCCGCCACCCTGAATGAATCCTGACTTTGCACGATACTTTCCAATGAAAGTGTGGCCAGTCTGATGTCTTCAAGGGCTTGTTTATAATTCGTCTGAAGCTGTCGTCGCTTTGCCTGGGCCGTTATTTTCTCCAGGTAGTTGGATTCGCCAAGTTCAAAGCGTCTGGAGGCAGCCTGTGCAAATTCAGCGTAAAGGGAATCCAGGTATTTATACACCCTGGTCCGGCTGCGTTCAAATTGTAATTGATAAAATGCCGCAGCCACCTTTTGCTGTAATCGCCTCTTTTCAATAGTATAGGCACTTGATTCCATGGAAAACGCGGCTTCGTTTAATTGTTTCCTGGCCGAATATACAGTCGGAAATAAAAACCCCTGTTGTATTCCAATGGTATTCAACGCCTGGTTATTCAACGCCAGATTTGCCTCGTCATAACTATAGTATACTTCCGTTTTATCAAAGGTAAATGCACTATTGATCAGGGATTCCGCTTCTTCAACCCGCAGCGCATTGGCATTCAGACCTGAATTATTCTCCAGCGCGAGCGTATTTAATTCATCCAGAGTCAACGCTTCCTGTGCATTGCCTGTAGTTGACAGAAAGAAGAATACCGGGAGAATAATCAGAGCTTTGGGTATGCGGGCCGAACTGGTTTTACCGGACTGAAAAAGCGAATACAAAACCGGGAGGACAACCAATGTCAGCAGGGTAGCGGTGATAAGCCCGCCAATGACCACTGTGGCCAACGGTCGCTGAACTTCCGCACCAGCGCTGGAGGATATTGCCATTGGCAAAAAACCCAGGGCAGCTGCAGCAGCTGTTAACAAGACGGGACGCATACGATCCCGGGTTCCTTTTATTATCATTTCATCCATGTCTGTAAATCCCTTTTTTTGCAACTCATTGAAGTGCTCAAGCAACACGATGCCATTGAGCACGGCAATACCAAACAGTGCGATGAATCCAACGCCAGCCGATATGCTGAAAGGCATATCCCTCAACCAGAGTAATAGAACGCCCCCCACAGCAGAAAGAGGAATGGCTGTGAAAATCAGCAAGGCCTTGCGTATTGATTTAAAAGCAAAAAACAACAATACGAAGATCAGGGCCAGGGAGATAGGAACAGCAATCTTAAGCCGGTCCCTCGCGCTTTGCAGGTTTTCAAACTGACCTCCATAGGTTATGCTGTAACCGACCGGTAGCTGTATTTCGCTCTCAATCAAGGCTCTTACATCGTTTACTACGGATTCCAGGTCCCGGTCCCGGACGTTGATTCCAACCACTGTCCGTCTTCTGGTATCATCCCTGGAGATCTTAGCGGCGCCTTTCTGGTAACTAATCTCCGCCAATTCATTGAGCGGAACCTTCCCCCCTTCGGGTAGTTCAATATACAGGTTCCTTAAATCGTCAATCCCTTTTCTCTGATCTTTATTCAGCCGAATCACCAGGTCAAATCTCCGCTCGCCTTCAAAAACGCTTCCTACAGATTGTCCGGCGAATCCCATTGCTATGATCTTGTTGACATCCGCTACGTTAAGGCCA
>CAYGOW010000027.1:0-941 GCA_964351425.1 uncultured Roseivirgaceae bacterium | reverse complement strand
CGGGCAAGTTTTGTACGATTAAACCGAACATTCATTTGTGGTAATCCTGCGATTTTTTCTACTGTTACGTCAGCAGCCCCCGGAACATTGTCGACCAACGCTTTAATCTGGTTGGCCTTATCCGTAAGAATATTCAAATCTTCGCCAAATATCTTTATAGCTATGTCGGCCCGTACCCCGGTAATCAGTTCGTTAAACCGCATTTCAATAGGTTGTGTGAATTCCACTTCCATTCCGGCAATAACCGATAATGCCTCCTTGAATTTATCAGCAAGTTCGTCTTTTGAATCAGCCGATACCCATTCTGACTTTGGTTTCAAAATAATGATGACATCACTGTCTTCCATGGACATGGGGTCAGTAGGGACCTCGGCCGCACCTATTCGTGTCACGACCTGGTCCACTTCGGGGAAATTGGAAAGCAGAATTGTTTCAATGCGGGTAGTGGTTTCTATCGTATTGCTCAGGGAGGTACCGGTCTTTAAGATGGGTTGTATTACAAAATCTCCTTCATCAAGTGTAGGAATAAATTCTCCCCCCAGGGTATTGTATAAAAAAGCGGCTGAACCAACCAACACCAGTGCAATGAAAATGACAACCCGCTTAAAACGCATCGCCGCATGGATCACCGGGTTGTACAATTTAACCAGCAGGGCCATCAGGCGTTTTGAAATGTTTCTCTTACCAGGTGTTTCAGCCTTGATAAACAGTGTGGAGGCAACAGGAACGTAGGTAAAACAAAGAAGCATAGCCCCAACCAGGGCAAAGCTGAAAGTAAGCGCCATAGGTCTGAACATTTTACCTTCAACACCACTCAATGAAAGGATGGGTATGAATACAATCAAAATGATGAGCTGGCCGAATACAGCACTGTTCATCATATGCGTGGCCCCGTTCAAGGCAATATCATCCTTAACGCCCTGGCGCTCATTTCGCGGAAG
>CAYGOW010000026.1:15457-18312 GCA_964351425.1 uncultured Roseivirgaceae bacterium | reverse complement strand
ACAGGGAAAAACTGGTAATCAGTAAGCGGATTTGAAACGTCTGCAATATGTCGAGCTGGTTTTTTGTCAGTGTAAATCCGTGAGGAAAATAAACGATCACATGATCCTCTTGTTTGATGACAATGCCATTATAAATGGGGTCGATTTTTCTACCCGGATCCAGATAAGCAATTTCAGTATTCCCAAAACTTTGCCATTTCCCACTGGTCAGCTCCGGGAGAATAATGCATTCGTGTCCCGGGAGTTCTTTTGAAATACGTTTGCGCGCAGAAGGGGTGGTCAGAATTGGCACGTTTTTCAACCCCAGAATGGTTTCCTTGTGCAGGTGATCGGAATACGACTGGGATATGATTATCCCGTCATACTTGCTGATCTTGTCCATGGCCACCGGTGGTGTCGCGTGCCATTGTTCGTTGAACCAGGAAAAGCCGTCAATTTCAGATCCAATCAACCAGGGGTCCAGCAGCAATCCGGTATCGTTCCAGGTCACCTGCCAGCTGGTATCCATATTTAATCGCTGTACCGTAAGCATCAGGGCAATTAACGACTCTCTGTCATTAAATCCAATCGAGTGCTCATACTATTTAGTTTATAATTAATTCAGTATTATTGGATGAGTGATAAAGCGTGTCATTATATTGAGCATATTTTATTGGATGATGGTGATGTGTTGTCCCAATAATGAGCCACACCCGCAGGAATATTATTCAATCCAATCGGTAAGAGGTCACTTTAGTGCCTACAATCCGGGTCAGGGTGTTTATCAAACACCTCCCTTCAACCGTAACCATCTGAACATTCTTATCTATCCGGATTCTGTTTCTAAGAGAATAGCTTCAAATTTTAAAGGTCTCATCCCTGGTGCCTATGCCTGTGATGATCCGTACCGGCCACCCATTTATGAAAACAGGTATTTCATTGACGAGATTATCACGGTTCTTCCCATTAATGGGGATTTTCCAGCCGGTAGTCGTATTAATTCGGTTTTACGCCCACTATCCAGCAACACCTTTCTGACTTATGAGGAACGGATTATTGACTCATTGTCCCTGGATACGTATGAAATAAATATGTCGTACCCCATAGTGGAATTTTCACTGGATGTGCCTATTGCGTATGATTCCGCCCAATTTCTCATCAATGGAGAAATCGATGGATCAGGTGCTTTTTCTTTTCTCACAGATAAGGTACCACTAAATTGAAACTGCCTGTACGTTCTGGATTTCAATACGCGGCAAGGGATCGTCGCTCAAGTATTCTTTGTACTATCCTTTTACTTATTTTACCAAGGTTGTTCGTACAAGCCCAGGTCATCAACGATAATGTAGCCAATCGGTTACCTTTGCTATTCAACCAACCACTTACTTCCAGTACGGTGGGTTGTACAGTGGAATGGAACTGCCTGAATCAACGACTGACCAGTTCGTGTATCAAATACCACAATGATCAGTGGTTCTCTCTGGTGGTGCCGGAGAATAAGACTTATTTTCTGAACCTGTCCGACCAAGCCTGTCGAGATATCTGGGGGGTGCAGGTGTTGATCTTTGATGGAATTCCTTGCGAACCGGCCACCTACCAATTGCTGGAATGTCATTCGGAAGGCAACACGGATGATATCTTTATTCGTCTTCCCCAACTCGAACCTGGCCGGGAGTACCTTGTCAATGTGGACGGCTACCTGAATGATCAATGTTCATTTGCGCTTGAATTAAGCGATACGCCCAAAGGACTTCCTCTTCAAGTATATCCCGATGTGAGGCAGTCTGTTCAGGCTGAAGGACGCCTGGTGAATCTCAGCTGGTCGCTTGATGAAGCGCTGGCTGGAACAAGCATTGAGTTTGAAGTGTACCGGTCTCGTGGTGACGGACAACCATTCGAACGACTTACTACCTTGTCCCATCAACGGAATGCTTTCGGCGAGGGGAAACAGGACTATCTCTTTCAGGATACACTGGAATGGACCAGGGCCGAGTATAAGGTGGTAGCCCAAACGACGAATGACCGAATATTGCTCCTGCATGAATTTGTTCAGCTGGATATGCAGGCAATTCGTACAGCACCGGAAAATACACTGGACCTCGAATTAGACTATACAGCCGGTGATCCTATTGGCGTGATTGTATATGATCAGGAAGCTGACAGTGTATTATTTACGGATGAATTTAATTTTGAGAAAGATCGGCATCAGAATCGAAGGTACTATATCGGGGATTACCGACAATCTGGTATTCATCGCTTCCGTGTCATGGTGATTCAAAAGAAATCCTGGCAGCGGCGGGAATTCGAATTTGTGAAGGACTAACATCCTGCCGTTTATAAAAACAGGTTCAACACATAGCGCGAGATACATCTAAATATTTTCGTATCTTGATCCTGTTCCGCGTATTACATCCATCAAACACATGCTGTTATGAACCAATCGGTCAGATTACTCTTTTCTCTTGTGCTTCTTTCCTTGCTATTTACTGGCTGCTCGGAAGAAGCAAATGTTCCACCTCAGACGCGTATTGCCTGGGATACCTGGGGTGTGCCCCATATCTATTCGGAGAATACAGAAGATCTTTTTTATGCACAGGGATGGGCACAAATGAATAATCATGCCAATCACATTTTGTGGTTGTATGGTCGTTCCAGGGGAAAGGCAGCAGAATACTGGGGCCCTGACTACCTTCAGAATGATGTCCTTATTCGCACGCTGGGGTTTGACCAACATGCAGAAGATTGGGGAGAAAAACAAGATCCTGAATTGCAATCCATTTTGACTTCGTTTGTAGCGGGGATGAATGCCTATGCCGAAGCTCATCCTGAGTTGATCAAGGAAGAGAATAAGGTAATCCTGCCGCTTTCTGTAAAAG
>CAYGOW010000026.1:7661-15447 GCA_964351425.1 uncultured Roseivirgaceae bacterium | reverse complement strand
CGGGATGTTTGTCGTGTTTACACGATTTATCGGCGGGAGTGACCTTGGCATGGCCCAGCGTTGGCCTGACAAAGGCTCGAATACCTATGCCATCGGACCTTCGCGTTCAGCTTCCGGAAATGCCATGCTTGTACAGAATCCACACCTGCCCTGGGGCGATGAATTCCTTTTTTTTGAATCCCACCTGAGCCTGAAAGGCAGGAATATGTATGGTGTAACCCTTGTTGGATTTCCCGGTGTGGCAATTGGTTTTAATGAAACACTGGGCTGGAGTCATACAGATAATACGCTGGATAATTCGGATACCTACGAAGTGGATATTGTAGATGGTCAATACCTCCTCGATGGTGAGCCGATGGATTTCGAGTCATCCGTTTCTACCATTCTGGTGAAACAGGAGGATGGGTCCATGTCCGAACAAAAGATGGATATTTGGAAAACCAGGCATGGACCTGTGATTAAGAAAACCGAGGATAAGGCGCTTGCACTACGCATGGTAGGGTTTGACCGCCCGAATGCCAATTTACAGTGGTGGCGTATGATCAACAGCAGCAGCTTCGACGAATTTGAATCCGCTCTTAAGATGGCGCAGATTCCTTTCTGGAATGTCATGTATGCGGATAAGCAAGGGGATATATTTTATTTGTTCAACGGACTGGTTCCAAAACGATCATCGGGGGACTGGTCCTATTGGAATAATATCATACCCGGCGGTAAATCAGCGGATATCTGGACATCAGTACATGCTTATGAAGATCTTCCGAAGATTAAAAATCCTGAAATCGGATGGTTACAGAATGCCAATGATCCTCCCTGGACCAGTACGATACCCATGACATTGGATCCGGAGGAATTCCCTCCTTATATGGCACCTACAGGTATGGCATTCCGTCCGCAGCGCGCTGCCAGGATGCTGCTGGAAGATGAATCCATTACCTATGATGAACTGGTCACCTATAAGCATTCGACGCACCTGGAACTGGCCGACCGACTGTTGGATGATCTGGCTGAGGCGGTTAATGCCTCTGATTCGGAGAAGGCGAAGGAAGCGATGAATGTGCTGGAGAATTGGGACAGAAATGCCGATGCGACAAGTACGGGGATGGTCTTATTCTTCAACTGGGCCCAAAAATTTCAACCCTGGAATCCGGCTAATTACGAGGAGCCTTGGCAAGCCCAGCAGCCGATGAGTACGCCGGACGGATTGGCTAATCCGGAACGGGCAGTTGCACTACTGGAACAAGCAGCGGTTGAAGTAGAGTCCAAATTTGGACGTCTCGACGTACCCTGGGGGGATTATTACAGAATCAGCTACCGCGACGTAGATCTCCCGGCAAACGGAATTGATGGTTCCATGGGTGTATTTCGTGTCGCATGGCCGGGGGGTTCGGATGATAACAATATGTACGTGGGAGGAGGAGACTCATGGGTGGGTGTCATCGAATTTGGCGAACAACCCAATGCCCACGTTTTGCTCAGCTACGGCAATGCCACCGAAGAAGGATCATCACATGTCGGTGACCAGCTGGAATTATTCTCCCGAAAGGAATTGCGCACCGCCTGGTATACGCCTGAGCAGGTAGACGCTAATACTGAATTGGTTGAAGTCATGACGGAAACTGGCTTTACACGCCAGGATAAAGACTAAACAAAAAGCATAATCAGGACCAATACGATTCCCCCGAGGGTAAAGTAGAGCCCTTTCTTCAGGATGTTTGCCGATGGAATAAACATCCAGAAAGCAGAGATCACAAAGAAAAGCAATCCCAGTCCGAAGAATATATTAAAGTAAAACAACGGACTGTTGGTGGTCGCCTTATGTAGCTTGGTGAACTTGTCAAGAATGAAGGGTAGCTGTTTTGTGGTTACCGATGCCACCCCTGTTGCGGCATTGTAGGACCCTCCGTTAAAATAGATACTATCCCCTTCCGTTCTGCTCACTTTGAAGTCCCGGATCCTGAGTGCTTCGCCCAGGGCATCGCTTTCTAAATTTGGCTCAAGAGGCCGCTCGCTAACTACCTCCTGTTTTAAGAAATCAGTTTGCCGGAATATCATCAGGATTCCGCTGAGAGCATATATTGCCATGACACCCGCCAGAAAGAATCCCAGGTACCGGTGCCAGATGCGCATCTTATTACTTGTGTTCATTGTGAAAAGGATAATTTATTCAATCTCATTGTGTGCTAATTACACGGTGATATTTGAATTAAGTTGTGTAATCAATTTATTTTCGATTGAATTCACTTATTTTTAGAATGAGGCGTCGAAATTCAGCCGTGAAATTATGCCTAAATATTGAATCAACAAATGCTATTTATGCGATTAATTGCAATAAGTTTTTCAGCCCTGCTTTTCCTTGGATGTAACACGGGGAGTCCCTCAGTAGATCAAGCGGATCTGTCACAGGTGGATGAACTACCAGTGTCTGAGGTATCCAAAAAGGAAGCTCAGGATACAATCATTTATGAGATAAGTTCATTGGAGGAGGCGGTCAAATTGATTGAGGACTTGAACTATACCCCTGAGGCATGGCAGGCCGGCATTCGGGAAGTTCCGCGGCTCAACTGGATAAAAGTCCCGGAGAGATGGCGCACAACCATTTCCAGTGAAATCGAAGTAAAACTTAAAAAGCAACTATTCTTTCGTGTAGTAGGACCATTGGCCCTGGAGATCAATGAGAGAATTCGAAGCGACCGTCAAAAGTTGCTCTCATTTGAAGAACAATCCAGAGATCTTAACGAAGAAGATCGTGAATGGATAAAAGCCCTGGCAAAAGAGTACAAACTGGATACTCAGGATATCGATGAAAGCCTTTTCAATCAATTGCTCATGCGTGTAGATATCGTACCTCCTTCACTTGCCCTGGCCCAATCCGCCGAGGAAAGCGGGTGGGGAACTTCCCGCTTTGCAGCTGAAGGAAATGCCTTGTTTGGCCAGTGGGCCTGGGGAAAGGATGCCATGAAGCCGAAGGAGCAGCGCGAGGGAATGGGAGATTATGGGTTGCGTAAATTTGATACGCCGCTGGCATCCATGGAGGCGTACATGCTTAATCTGAATACACATCGCGCCTATACAGACTTACGTCAACGGAGGGCACAACTAAGAAAGGCCGGGGAGAAGGTAACCGGAATGGAGCTGGCCAAAACATTGACCAAATATTCGGAAAGGGGCGAGGAATATGTGGAGACTTTGCAATCGATTATGCGGGTAAACCACCTGGCACAAGCAGACGATGCCTATCTGAGCGATGGTCCGGTGATCCTGGTCGTGCCCGTCGAATAATTAGAAGCAGAAACGGGTTAACTATGCTACCTTTCTTTGGCTAGGCTTCAATTAATTCAATCAACAAGTCAATGGCCTTTTTTACAAAGACAGGGTCTTCGGCATGGGTATCCATTTCCACCACCTCTATATTCTCCGGTAAATGGGATTTTAAATGCTGAAAGAATGCCTCGTCAGCTTCCGGGTCATGCAGCACGCCGCCCGGAATGGAATAGCGCCCAACCCCTTGCAATGGCAACATGAAATAGGCCTTATTTTTAGTATGTATCAGCCGTTTCAGAATATCATCCGCAACACGGATCATTTCTTCGGCATTCAGGCGTGGCACGAAGATAACCGGACTATGAAATACCTGCTTGTGATCTTTGAATTCCCGGACAAAGCACCTGAGGAAGTCCCAATTTACCCGCTACCGTTAGTCGTTCGGGTCCCCCTGCACGGAGTACATGCCAGACATCGTCGGCGATTTCACCCATGGCATAATCAAAGACAGCACCAATGATCCCTTCTTTCATCATCTGTTCCATGGCCCGTCCGCCTGATCCCACCGCGTGAAAGACAATTACTTCGTAGCCTTTTTCTTCGATGTAGTTGATGGCTTCAATGGCTCCCTTTGTGAGCACTCCCAGGTTGGTCATTCCAATTAGCGGTTTGTCTCCTTTGACCATCAGGAATTTCTCTTCCACAGAAGCCATACCACACGCCGCGGCGGCTGCATTGGCCAGAATTTTACGTGTGAACGGATTCAGTCGCAGGATATCGCTGACCGAAAACATCATGGTGATATCCTTGATGCCGACAAAGCCCGACATATCGCCGGCGGCAATCGTGGAGACCATAATTTTTGGAAACCCATATGGAAGTGCCTGCATGATCTCACAGCAGGTGGAAGTACCTTGTGTTCCACCCAGGCCCAGAACTGCATCCACTTCGCCGGACGCAATTTTCCGGTTCAGAATCCGGATACACCCTTTTACCATGACAGGGGCGGCTTCATCCCGCGTGGGATTCTCCAATAATTTTTCCAACGACGTACCACCTTCCCTGGCAATTTCTTCTCTTGAAATAGATGGAGTGACACCCGGTTCACCGATGACCCCGATGTCCATCAATATAGGGATATCGCCATGCCGTTCAATTTCTTCCATCAGGAATCCGGCTTCCTGGTCCTTTGTATCCAGGGTAATGAGTAGTGCAATGGTCTTTTTCATGAGGGGATTATTTTGTCGGGAAGCGTAAATCAGCAAATTCTTTTGCCGTAGAATATACCGCTTTTTCAATGGGTATCCGTTCGGTGGAGGACCCCGTCCAGATTCCGTCACAACTGGTATTGTTCAGGATATACTGCGCATCTTCGGGCGTTTCCAGGGCTGCGCCGTGTGCAATGAGCATAATATCCGGTTTGATTTTACGGAGTTGCTCGTTAGCCTTTTCGGTCCGGGCGGCAGTCTCATCGATGGTTTCTCCCGAGTCGTATCCCTTTAATCCCCCTTTGGTGGTGCCGGCATGAAAACAGAATATATCCGGCTGCGCTTCTTCTACCATTTTCAGGCTGTCCTCGAGGTTAAAGGCTAATCCGACAGAAACCATATCCATTTCCTTCGCCAGCTTGAGCATATCAATTTCGTTTTGTAACGTGATGCCGCTTTTCGTCAGAACTTTAAAAATCTCACTGTCTTTGTCCACATAGCTGATCGACGGGCCAATATTGGACACGGAGAATACGCCAATTTTCTTCAGGTCTTCCAGGAACCAGCGCATATCCCTCAGCGGGTCATTCGCATTGATGCACGCACAGATGAATGCATCCCCTTTGATGGCAGTCATTATATCTTCCCTTGTATAGTCAAAGGTTTGTTTATTCGAATCCAGGATCGGCCATAACATGGACATGGTCCCCATCCCGTTGGCACGAAGCCTTGCTCCGGAAAATGTGTTGATACAATCTGCGCCTGCTTTCTCCAGTAAACTGGCCACCAGTCCGCTGCCAGCGCTGGCAATGAAAATCGGCAGCCGCTGTTCAACTTTTTTGCGCAGCTTCGTCATGATTTCTTCTCGTGAGGTTCTGGGTACGATCATAGGTCTAAAAGTTTTGAATTGGTTTAAATTACACGTTCATTTCCTCCATCAATAGGAATCTGGGCACCGGTGATCCGGGAGAATGTGCCACCCAGCATAGAGACAATCAGATTGGCAACATCACGGGAGGTCACTTCCTGTTTCAGTACATTGTTGGTTTTGTATTCAGCGACACTCAGGCCGTAGTGGCTGGCCCGGGCTTTCAGTACCTCATCGGTCCAGATGGCGGTATCATATACGGCATTCGGGTGTACGGCATTCACGCGAATGCCATATTCTCCGAGCTCCAGTGCGGCAACCCGCACCAGCTGAGTAAGTCCGGCTTTTGCAACAGAGTATGCAGCTGCCCCTGGTCCGGGAGCAGGCACATTCTTGGATCCAACAATGACTACGGCGGGATCAATGCCTGTTTTCAGGTAGGGGATGGCAAGTGTGAAGAGCTTGCGATGGCTGGTGAGGTTTAGGTCCAGACTCCGGTCCCAGGTAGCATCTTCCATATTTTCCACCCGGGCGCTGACCGGGAATATTCCTGCATTGGAAACGATCAGGTCCAGTCCGCCGAAGTACCTGGCGGTTTGCCCGAGTGCTTCTTTCACAGCGACTTTGTCGGTAACATCACATTGAATTCCCAATACGGCAGGGGTGTCAAACAATGTGTCTATGTTGGGATCAATATCTAAGGCCACCACTGACGCTCCTTTAGTAAGCAAGGCATCCACACAGGCTTTGCCTATTCCGCTGGCAGCCCCGGTGACCAGTGCAATCCGCCCCTGCATTTCTTTAGGTGCCCCGGCCTTTTTCAATTTGGCCTGTTCGAGTTCCCAGTACTCCATTTCAAATAAGTCCTTCTCCGGCAATGCCGTCCAGCCGCCTAGTTGTTCGGCCTGGTAAATCGCCTTCTGCGTATGTCCGGCAATGTCCTGAATGATCTGCAGATGTTTGACCGACGGACCGAAGGCCAGGACGCCCTGTCCCGGGAGAATACCCCAGCGCGGGGCCGGATCCAACATGGTTTCGCCGTGGTTGTGCCGGTTGAAGTATTTGGTATATGCATTTGAAAAATCATCCAGCGAATTATCAATGTCCTGGCCGATGATGGCCGGAATTCGCTTGGTCCGGATAATGTGATCCGGGGTAAGTGGCCCTCGATCGGTGATATCTGCCACATTTTCCAGGCTGCTGAATCCAACGGCGGCAGGTCGTGAATCAAGGCGGGATAAGACGGCAAATCCTGCCAGGTCGGATACCTTCCTGCGGATTTGTGCCAGCACCATCGGGTCCGGATCCCCTGCCTGAACAGAAGGAACAGGAGCCACCTTATGGCTGGCCAGATAGTCTTCCGCCAGGCTGACCAGTTCGATCATTTTTTCATAACTTTCACGGCCCGAATCGGCAAATGTGAATACCCCGTGATGGAGCAAAATCAGACCTTCGATGGAATTCCAGTCCAGGTCACGTGTCATTTCGTAAATCGTTTTGGCCAGGATAAAGCCGGGCATGACATAGGGGATCACCATCACACGACGGCCATATACCTCTTTGATGATGGCTTCTCCATGCGGCGTATTGGTCAGTGTAACCACCGCATCCGCATGCGTATGATCGACAAATTTGAAAGGAATGATGGCATGGAGAATCGCTTCTACCGACGGATTGGGAGCCGACGGATTTGTCATGGCCATACGCTGATTCTTGACCATTTCGCTATCCGTCAATTCGGGTAACTCGGCCAACTGGCAAAGGGTTTTCAGCTTGACCGGCGCAAAGCCTTCCGCCTCGATCGTTGCCAAATCCCATCCACTGCCTTTTACGTACAGAATATCCTCTTCTTCCCCAAAAATATTCTTTTCCCGGATTTTGACCGAGGTATTCCCTCCGCCATGAAGTACAAGGTCCGCTTCACTCCCCAGGAGGCGTGACGTATAAACACGCATCCCCAGGAGGTCATTTTCAAGTGAGCGGCCTTTCTCTTCATTCCATAAGCTATTCATAGCATAAATTAATTAATGATGATTGTATTCATAAACTGCTGAATGGCGGCTACCACCTCGCGCTGGTGTACCTTGTCATTCGTGTATCTTGAAGTCACTTTTTTCAGCTGACTGTTGGGTAACATGCGATGCCAGGCTTCCGCCATTTCCCAGGGGTGAAGGGGGTCGTCGTCATTACCGATTACCAGTGCAGGAAAGGTGATCATAGGGGCATTGTCGGTCGGACAAGGCTGGTCCTCCACCATTTTTGTAAGTACAATGGCTGTGTGATCCTGTTGGTCTCTGTCAAACATGCCGAGCAAAGAATCTGCAGCCTCAGGGAGTTCCGATCGGATGGACTGAAATTCCGGTAATTTCATAAACGCCGTCTTGCCCTGATCGGCATGCACTACGTGTTTAGCAACTTTCAGGAGAATGCGAAGGTTTTCAGGCTC
>CAYGOW010000026.1:274-7651 GCA_964351425.1 uncultured Roseivirgaceae bacterium | reverse complement strand
GGCCATGTTGACCGCTATGCCCGAGCCCATGGAAAGTCCGCCAATCACGGCCCGGTAGATTCCTGCCAGATCCATGATGCGTATGATTTCGTCCGTGTAGGAATTAAATGAAGGCTGCATGGTCGCATCCAGCCGGCATTGCCCGTGACCTGGCACATCGGTGGTGAGGAGTCGGACATTCTTGAGTGGTTTCAGCAAAGTGGCTATCTGGGAGTGATTGGCACCCAGGCCATGCTGAAAAACAAGAGGCAGACCTTGCCCCTGAAGATAATAATGATTGTTGGTTCCCATGAATTCCTGTCAAGTATCAAAATACAAACTAATCCAGATAATGCAATGAGACGATTTGAAATGCACCGAAACCGTTTTATGAGCGGCAGTCTGAACTGATCAAAATCAGTTAGCAACAAGACGGACATCCGTTTTTGTGCCACATTAAATGTGTAGTTTAATCGAATCACCAAACCCTGAAGAATCGTGGAAAAGACACTTACAAAATCAGATGAAGTTGTCATCCTTTTTGCTGGCGACAGTGGTGATGGCATTCAGTTGACAGGTGGACAGTTTACCGAAACTGTTGAACTATTTGGTAATGATATCAGTACATTCCCGAATTACCCGGCCGACATCCGTGCCCCCATTGGCACATTATCAGGCGTATCAGGATTTCAGCTCAAGTTTGGCGCGGTCGAAGTGTATACCCCCGGGGATCAGTATGATGTTCTGGTTGTAATGAACGCAGCGGCGCTCAAGGTCAATCTCCCAAATCTTAAGAAAGGCGGAATTATCATTGCCAACTTAAGTGGTTTCGATGCAAAAAACCTGAAACTGGCCAAGTACATCGATGATGAAAATCCGCTGACGGATCATTCACTGGATGGGTACGAGGTACATGCCATTGACATCACCAAGCTCACGCGGGAAGCCCTGAAGGATTCGTCCCTTGGCATGAAGGAAATTGACCGGTGTAAGAATATGTTTGTGCTTGGGTTTGTCTACTGGATGTTCAACCAGAAACTGGATAACACCATTCGTTTTATTGAGGATAAATTCCGGAAAAAGCCAGACCTGGCCAACGCCAATGTGGAGGTATTAAAGACCGGTTATCATTTTGGTGATACCAGTGAGACATTTACCAGCCGGTTTCATGTCAAGGCGGCTAAACTACCTCCCGGAAAATACAGGAATATCAACGGAAATCAGGCCGTGGCCCTGGCGCTGGTGGCTGCTGCCAATCATAATGATTTTGATCTATTTTATGCGAGTTATCCGATTACGCCTGCATCTGATATTCTCCATGAACTTAGCAAGCACAAGAATTTCGGGGTAAAAACCTTCCAGGCAGAGGATGAAATCGCTGCTGCCTGTGCTGCCATTGGATCGTCATTTGCCGGTGGCCTTGCATGTACTGGTTCGTCAGGACCTGGTATCGCGCTTAAAGGAGAAGCACTGGGTCTGGCGGTTATGCTGGAACTGCCCCTTGTGGTAGTAAATGTCCAACGTGGTGGTCCTTCAACCGGCATGCCCACCAAAACGGAACAAGCAGATCTGTTGCAAGCCATGTATGGCCGGCATGGAGAAGCGCCGATGCCTGTTCTGGCCGCGGCATCACCGAAGGACTGCTTTGATACGGTATATGAAGCGGCACGACTTGCTGTGGAGCACATGACTCCGGTCATCGTTTTGTCGGATGGGTACATTGCGAACGGCGCAGAACCCTGGCGTTTCCCGGATGCAAAAGACCTTCCGGACATTACTGCTCCCGCCAAGCCGGAGAATGGAAAAGCGTTCAGGGATGGAGCCTATCTCCCCTATGTTCGGGACGAACAGGAAGTTCGTCCGTGGGTACCGGTGGGTACCAAAGGCCTCGAGCACCGGATAGGTGGATTGGAAAAAGAATTGCTAACAGGAAATGTCAGCTATGATGCGGTGAATCATGAGAAAATGGTGGAAATACGCGCTCATAAAGTAGACAGTATTGCGAATAGCATTCCGGAACAGGCCATTAACCGCGGCGAACCCGGTGCGGCACTCTGTGTACTTTCCTGGGGTTCTACATTCGGCGCCATTGAGACCGCAGTCCGGGACCTGCTCGAGGAAGGAATATCTGTTGCGCACGTGCATCTGCGCTACATTAATCCACTCCCGAGGAATCTCGAAAACCTGTTACGGGGGTTTGGTAAAGTGATGATTCCGGAGATGAATAAAGGGCAGTTATCAATGTTGATACGCGACCGTTATCTGCTGGACGTGAAGAAAGTCAGCAAAATGAGGGGCCTTCCCTTTACGGTAGATGAAATTAAAGAAGCCATTCAAAATGAAATGTCATGATCGTACCAAAGAAGAAACCAAAAGCGAGTACCACAGCACAAGGATTGACTCCGAAGGATTATGCGTCGGACCAGGATATCCGATGGTGTCCCGGCTGTGGTGATTATTCCATCCTGAAGCAAGTACAAAGTGTGCTGCCCACCTTCGGACTCCCTCGGGAAAAGACCGTGTTCATTTCGGGGATCGGCTGTTCTTCCCGATATCCGTATTACATGAATACCTACGGAATGCATGGCATTCATGGCCGGGCGATTGCGATTGCCAGTGGTGTGAAGGCGACCAATCCGGACCTGGATGTTTGGGTAATTACCGGTGACGGGGATGCATTGTCTATAGGGGGCAACCATTTGATTCATGGATTACGGAAGAATTTTGACATCAATATCCTGATGTTCAACAACGAGATTTATGGGTTGACGAAAGGGCAATATTCTCCTACATCACCGACAGGGAAAGTGACTAAATCGACACCATTTGGCTCGGTGGATACACCCTTTAATCCTGTGGCCCTTGCGCTTGGTGCGGAAGGATCCTTTGTGGCCCGTGCCATTGACCGAAACCCTATTCAACTTCGGGAGGTGCTAAAATCTGCCCATGAGCATAAAGGAGCCAGTTTCGTTGAGATATACCAGAATTGTAATGTGTTCAACGACAAGGCGTTTGACTTATTTACGAATAAGGATACCAAGGATGATCATGTAATTAATCTTGAGGCCAACAAGCCCCTGACTTTTTCCAACGGGACAAAAGGCATCGTGTTGGATGGCTTTACTCCACAGGTTGTGGATCTGGCCAAAGTTTCAGAGAATGATTGCTGGATCCATGATCCATCGGATAAAATAAAGGCATCCATTTTATCCCGTTTCTTTGATTACACAGTTGTGAAAGGAGATTTACCGCGACCGTTTGGCGTATTTTATGAAGACAACCGGCCTACGTACGAAGAGGTGCTGGAGCATCAGATAAAAGACCATCAGCATGAGCCGGCTGATCTGGATACCTTGTTGAGCGGAGAGAATTGGTGGCAGGTCAAAGCCTGAAGCAAAAGGCCCGGGGAATACACTTTTTACAGGGGATAATTCTCGGATTACCCCTGTGAATCGCTATATTCACCCCATATGTCAACCGAGATTCACATTACAAAAGCATCCGGCGAGGTAGTAGCATTTTCCGAAAAAAAGTTAATCCGTTCGCTCGAACGGGCCGGTGCCGGTGAGGTAATCATCAATGAAATTGTAAATACCATTAAGGACCATCTTTATGAGGGGATGTCAACCAGTAAAATTTACAAGAAGGCATTTGCATTGCTTCGCAAGTATTCCAAATCCACCGCAGCACGCTACAAGGTAAAACAGGCACTCCTGGAGCTGGGCCCTTCCGGGTATCCATTTGAAAAATTCGTTGCGGAAATTCTTCGATATCAGGGGTACAGGGCGAATGTAGGTATCATTGTGCAGGGTAATTGTGTCACCCATGAAGTGGATGTCGAGGCATACAAAGACGATCGTCATTATATGATCGAATGTAAATTCCACAACCGCCAGGGGTATAAATGTGATGTGAAGGTTCCCCTGTATATCAAGTCCCGATTTGAAGACGTTCGCAAACAGTGGCAGAAGCATAAAGACCACAAGGATAAATTTCATGAAGGGTGGATTGTCACCAACACACGGTTTACTGACGATGCAATTCAATTCGGAAAATGCTCGGGACTTCGCCTGATTGGCTGGGACTATCCTGAACGGGGCAGCATAAGTGACCGGATTAACCTTTCCGGGATTCACCCCCTGACTTGTCTGACCACCTTGAGTAAAGCAGAAAAACAACAGCTGGTTGATATGTCAGTTGTACTGAGTCGAGACTTGTACGAGAATCCCAGTATTTTGGAAAAAATCGGAATTAGTGAAAGTCGGATCAGAAAAATTACCCGGGAAGGGCGTGAAATATGTCAGGAAGCCGCGGATTGAGTGCATAAGTGTTTTACGGGTAACAATATCAAATTCAGCAAGGGAACGCGGAGGTGAATAATTTTCTTAAGAATGATTAAAAAGATTGGAAAAGGACTTCTCATTGTAGTATTGGTGGCGCTGGCAGCGGGCTACGGATATTATCGATTGTATATGTATGAACCACCTTTGATTTCAGAAGAAGACCGGGAGCGCATTCAGTTAATGCCCTTACCGGGTAGCCTGGAAATCCAATCCGGATTCCTGGACATTACAGAAGGCATGAATCTGAAGTTGGAAAGGAGAAGCGATCCGCGCTTTTGGGGATTTCTCAGGCGGAATAAATCCTATTTTCCGATCCGGAGAGACGGTTCTGCGCCTGTAACCCTTTCCATTCAGGTGGCTGACGAGACGCGGTCGCATTATGTTGCCTTGGAAGAAGATGAATCGTATTCCCTTGAGTTGGGAGGAAATAGTATTAGCCTGAAAGCCAATGGACCGGTTGGTGCGTTGCGAGGCCTGACGACCTTGCTTCAGCTAATTCAGTCGGCAGAAAACGGACAAATACCTGCAATGAAAATGGAAGATTCTCCGAGGTTTCCCTGGCGTGGATTGATGCTGGATGTAAGCCGTCACTGGATTCCTTTGGAGGTCATTTTGAGGACACTGGACGCTATGGAAAAGGTAAAGATGAATGTGCTGCACCTTCACTTATCGGATGATCAGGGCTTCAGAGTGGAAAGTAAACGTTTTCCATTGCTTCATGAAGTGGGAGCAAACGGCAACTATTTTACCCAGCAGGAAATTCGTAAGATTATCACCTATGCCTTTGAACGAGGTATTCGGGTCATCCCGGAATTTGATCTCCCGGGGCATAGCAAAAGTTGGCAAATCGCCTATCCGGCGCTTAGTTCGGTGGATTATCCCCTGGAGTTTGGCAGTAAGGAGGGCATAACGTTTTCTCCACCGGTAGACCCGTCCAATGAATACACCTACCAGTTTATGGATGAATTTATCGGTGAAATGGCCAATTTGTTTCCTGACCCCTACTTCCATATTGGCGGGGACGAAGTCAACCCTGTCCATTGGCTGGAGAATGATTCGATCGTTTCATTCATGAAGGCAAAAGGGCTTGCGAACGCCCATGAATTACAGAATTACTTCATCAACCGGATGAATGAGATAGTCAATAAATACGGTAAGACCATGATTGGCTGGGAAGAGGTATATCAGGAGGGGTTATCGCAACAAGTGGTGATACAAAGCTGGAAGTCCCAAAAAACACTGTTTCATGCCGTAGCCGGCGGGACACCAGGAATACTGTCCACCGGTTATTATCTCGACCTAATTCAGCCGGCAGGAACACATTACGCGGTGGATCCTGCGGTGATCCCGAATGCAGTGGAAATCAGGCCGGATACCGCGTATTGGAAAATGTATGACCTCACCCTGCTTGTGGGGGACAATCCGATGACATCAAAACTTGTCGTCTTTGATAAAGACCCTGAAAATGTCTATGGGTTTATATCCATGCTTGACCAGTTGACAGCATTTACCGAAGGGACGTTGAAAGATAACGAGCTGACCTTTTCGATGGAAACGCCGTATGGTGAGATGTCGTATACCGGTGTTCAGGACGGCGATTCAATAGCCGGAAAAATCTCGGTGATGATGCTCGATTTTGATGCCTCTGGCCAAAGGTCCGGAGGCTCAGACCTGACGGGTGGTGAACCCTTGCCGGAGATTGAATACCTGGCACCTCTGACGGATCAGGAAAAAGACTTAATCCTCGGCGGAGAAGCCTGTATGTGGTCTGAGTTTGTCGATGCACGAAACATTGAAAGCAGGCTTTGGCCACGAACAGCTGCCATTGCTGAAAAGCTTTGGTCCCCGGCATCACTCACAACCAACGAAGAGGATATGTACAGGCGCCTTGCATTTGTAGAGGATAGGCTTTTGGAGGAAGGCATACCCTTTAAGCAGCATTCAAATGATATTCTCAAGGATATTTGTGACGGAGAATGTTACGAAACATTAAAGTCGCTGGTTGAGATTTTTGAAGAAGTAAAATTTCATGCCCGTATGTCGGGATTGATGGAAAGGGACAGCTTCTATTTACCCGAACTGGCCCTGGATAGGATTGTGGATGCCTCGACTCCCGAGAGTTATCGTGCCAGGGCGTTTAACCGCAGCGTGGATGAATATATGGAAAACCCGGACGAGGAATTAAAAGACCAACTTCTGGGTGAATTGCGTACCTGGCATACACTATCCGCTAAGTTGATACCCTTTACACAGGAAAATGAACGCATTAACGAGATAAGGACATTGCTTGAAGCGACGGAAAGCCTTACCGGGGAAGCCATTCTCCGGCTCAATGGAGAAGCCCCTATTCTTTCCAGGGATACCACTTCCAATCAGTTGATGCGCCTGGAAAATGGCGAGGGTGATGTCATTGTGGCGATCTATCCTGGACTACGGAAGTTGTTATCCGAGTAGTAATTATGGGTTCAATTTTAGTTGAACTATTCATACCGAATACTTTCGATGGCATCAGAGGTACTAAGCTGATAGAGTTGATAGGAAACTGATGCGATGGCAATAGCTAACAGAGTTACGATCGGGAAAAGGAAATACCACCAGCCAAACGCCACTTTGTTCGGATAATTTTCAAGCCACGTCATGGTCAGAAATATAGTAACGGGTACGGCAGGAATGGCTGCTACGACAACCAGCTTTATGAATCCTGCGGATAGAAGGGAAAACAGTTTCACAGAAGACGCGCCAAGGATCTTTCGTATCCCCATTTCTTTCCGTCTGATTTCCAACGTAAATACCGACAGGCCGATCAATCCCATACTACAGAGTAAAATGGCTAATCCACAAAAGAAGGCTACAAGTGTGCCGAGATTTCTGTCCTCCGAGTATCTGGCATAAAATAAGTCATCCGGGAAGAAGTACTGGAATGTACTCTCGGGGAAGAAAGTATCAAATGCTGCGGATGTATTAGCCAGAATGGCTCGGGTGGCTTCATGTGGCTGATCATTCATCCCGTAGCGAATCGTAAAAAACTGTGGGTTTCGGTTAATAATGAAAATTG
>CAYGOW010000026.1:0-264 GCA_964351425.1 uncultured Roseivirgaceae bacterium | reverse complement strand
CGATCGACCCGAGCCAGGTTGTGCTCGAGCCGAACAACGTCAATCGCTTCTTGCGGATTATTAAATCCTAAAGCTTCTGACGCGGCTAAATTGATTACTACTTTAAGCATCTCATCTTCGCCAAGATAGCTGCCTGAACCCGCTACCATCCTGGCATTGTACGTATCAACATAGTGGTTGTCAATATAGGTTACGTTATAGGAAGTCTCTTTCAAAATATCCGTAGTACCCTTTACCTTCAATGCATTGGTACTCCAATTGTAC
>CAYGOW010000025.1:16511-18664 GCA_964351425.1 uncultured Roseivirgaceae bacterium | reverse complement strand
CAATTGCCGCCCATATTTTGAATCAAGCAGGATGTAATCCACTGATTTCCGCGTCCCCTGTCCGTCAATCTTAGATATACCAAACCCGAGATCAATCAGATTATCCCACGAATTTTTATCTTTTTTGTAATTGGCCCGGTAACGCAATATCGAATTGAATCCGATACTGTTCACACCACCACCCACCCAGTTACTGGAGAATGATGCCTGGTTCAGGTTTAGACCAAATTTAAATTTCTTTTTCCAATAGGTGGTATCCGCATCCTGTGCATATACCTGGCAGGCAGCTAATGAAAAAACAAGAATCAGCATGCCTTGTAAGAATGTTGCTTTTTTCATAGAGAGATGTAACTAATGATTTTGGTACTTACCCTTTGTACTTCACTTCTTCCAGAGAAGCCTCTGTCAAAGGTTTAGTAATAAACTTGATCACATGATTATTGTTCACAATCTTGTCGATATCCCGCTTATTGTCCGAGCTGGAGAGAATGATAACTTTACACTTGTCTTTTATGAGTGAATTAAATTTTTCGAACTCGTAAAGAAATACGAACCCATCAACAATTGGCATATTAATATCCAGGAAAATCAGGTTGGGTAATTCTTCCTCGTTGTCTTCATGTTCCTTAAGATAGTCCAGGGCGCTCTTCCCTGAGTTTTTAACAATAACCCGTTTGGCGAACTTGGTGATTTCAATAATGCGTTTGCTAATGAAATTGTCGGTATCATTATCATCAACCAGCATCACAAGCTCAATAGGTGTAGAATTTGTCAAAGTAGAGTTTCCTTTAATAATCAGTAATTTAACTTTCTTTTTTAAGGGAGAACAAAAATAATATAATTATCCTTTCTTGCAGGAATTAATCACAAATGATTTTCCTATTTACTGACTTTCAGCTTTTCCCCGGGTTTAATAACATCTTCTGACTTATTATTTATTTTCTTCAGGTCACTGACAGAAATATCAAACTTTCTCGCAATCCCATACAGCGTATCGCCATTTTTCACAACATAATACGAGTCACCAGTATCTGTATCTGATTGTTCAGCAGCCTTGAGAGGCAAAGTGGTTGGTTTTTTAATAAGGAGTTCCTGATCTATTGACAGCGGATCATTAATACTCAAATTATTCCAGGCTAACAGGTCCTGAATTCTCACTTCATAGGCACGCGATATGGAGTAATAGGTTTCGCCTGATTTAACCTTGTGAGTAATACGTTTGTGTGGTCCATCCGTGGGTTGATTTGCGGAGCTTTTATCCTCGTCTTCATTCGCCTGTGTCTGACCAACAACGGCAACTGCTGCAGGTACTTTCTCCTTATCTCCGGGTCCATTAGTGGCACTGGTATTTTCAGAAGCTGCCGGCGTCGCATTCCATTCTCTCTTTTCCACTATTCGTTCGGAGGGTGCCGTGCTTTCACTTTCTTCGTTCACAACGGAAGGCTTCTTTTCTGGCGTTGATTCCTTCTTCGTCACCAGGACAGGAAGCGCCGATTCATTTGCCCGTCTGTCATATTCTATGGGCACATCAGACGGCCGCATATAGCGTAACCATAGTATTCGGCCGTCTTCGATCCTGTTAGAGGAAGCGCGAATCCGGTTACGGCTTTTCAATTTATTCAGCTTTACCCCGTATTTTTGAGATATCTCCCATAGGTCTTCTCCGCGAGCAGCTACGTGATAATACGCCCTTGGTTTGGACTGTTTATTTTTCAAATAGTAAATCTGGCCTTCCTTGATTTTTTCTCCTTCAATCATGTCATTGATACGGAGGAACTTTGAAATAGAAATCCCCCCTCTTCCGGCCAAGGTCGCTACCCGGTCATTCAACCTGGCAATCACTGCAGGGCGGCCATTTATCTCCGTAATTGCCCCGGAATAGGCTGCCTTTTTATTGTCAAAAATCGGAAAAGTCGCGGGATCCG
The DNA here is from genome assembly GCA_964351425.1 of uncultured Roseivirgaceae bacterium. Classification (GTDB taxonomy): domain Bacteria; phylum Bacteroidota; class Bacteroidia; order Cytophagales; family Cyclobacteriaceae; genus JAUILA01. The sequence continues at coordinate 16,739 of CAYGOW010000025.1, read as the reverse complement.
CTATATCATAATTCCTGGTGAGTTCTGATGTGCGACTTGGGGTTGCCTTTGCCGGACTACTCGTGGCTACCTCATTTTTCTTCATTCCAACCGTCTGTGCCATGACCACGGGTTGCTCTCCTTTTGCTACAGGTAATAAGACAACATAAGCTTTATCATCAGGTATTTTACCGCGTCGCAACCATTTATTGTAATCAGATAACTGGTCCGGGGAGGCTTTACCTGTCT
>CAYGOW010000025.1:0-16501 GCA_964351425.1 uncultured Roseivirgaceae bacterium | reverse complement strand
GCAATATCTTCCATCGATTTACCTGCCTGGCCATTGATTTCCATAAAAGTCAATTCAGCCGGACCATCCACGAAGTCCTCAAAGGCCACCTTATGGGCGAGGAATTTTTTAATATACCAGTAGGTCCTCCGGTCAATGGTCATTGTCTTTTGCCCTTTGTACTTTTCTCCCCCGGCCTTGATAGCAGCCCCGGGGCCCATTTGATAGGCCATCAATGTGATGATCCAATTGTCAAAAAATCGGGCATTATTCTTTTTCAGGTATTGCGCTGCCGCACGAGAAGACGAGACGATGTTCATTCTTTCATCGATCGACCGATCTACCCGAAGTCCCATTTCCATGGCCGTGAAATCTTTGAACTGCCAGAAGCCAACGGCATCAGAGGAAGAAACTGCATCAGGTAACAACGCACTTTCCTGTAAAACCAGGTATTTAAAATCTTCAGGAAGTCCTTCCTCACGAAATACGCGTTCAATAATCGGGAAGTAAGACCTGGCCCGCTGAACATGGACATTAAAATATTTAGGATTGGCCGTCAGGGCATCCACACTTTCCTGTATCTCACGTCTGGCCGGGTCATCAATAATCAGCTTAATCCCGCCGAATTCCATGCGCCCCGGAACCTGTGGGGTCTGCGCGATGCCCGGCATCGACAGTGCCAGCAGAGTAAGTAAAAAAAATCCTCTCATATCTTTCGTATCACCATTAATCCGTCTCTAACCGGAAATAAAACATTTTCTACACGTGGATCCGCCTGAACCATATCATTGAATGCCCGCATATTCTGAGTATCCTTATCATCATATTCTCCGCATACCTTACCACTCCACAACACATTATCTACCAGAATGTATCCCCCTTTAACCACCTTATCGATCACCAGGTTATAATATTGTGCGTAACTCCTTTTATCTGCATCAATAAATACGATGTCGGGCGAAATTTCAAGTGTTGGCAAAATTTTTCTTGCATCTCCAATCAAATATTCAATCTGATTCCCCAGTCCCGCCTCATTAAAATATCCGCGTACCCTGTCTTCGAGTTCTTCGTTGATATCCAGGGTATAAAGCATTCCTTCTGGGCGGAGTCCCTCGGCAAGGCATATGGCCGAATATCCGGTATACGTTCCGATTTCGAGAATACATTGGGGTTGGATCATGTGCGAGATCATGGAAAGTACCCTGCCCTGCAGATGTCCGCTCAGCATTCTTGGCATCAACACCTCCACATGGGTTTCCCTGTTTATCTTTTCAAGAATGGGTGATTCGGGGGAAGTATGATTCTCCACATAGTGCTCTAAATCTTCCGGTAAAAAATTCATGCTATTCAGGAAAAAAAATCAACTGACTGATCCTGTCCTCAACAAAGAGTTCATTCGCAATATCGCATAATTCAATGGATGTTGTGGCCTTAATCTCATTAAAAATTGACTCAAGTGGTTCTATTTTGTCCATATCCAGCATACTCTTGGCCATCATCAGCATTAAGCTTGTATTATTCTCCTCTGACATGGCCAGTTGCCCTTTCAACTGTTGCTTTGCAGTATGCAGTTGCAATTTACCCAATGGCTTCTCCCTTAACTTTATCAACTCACGTTCGACTACCCGAATACTTCTGTCCAATTGCCCGGGGTCGGTCGCAAAAAATATCCCGAACATCCCGGTGTCCGTATACCCGTGATAACTGGCATCCACGGAATACACGTACCCATGTTTTTCACGCAATGCCATGTTGAGCCGGGAATTCATGCCGGGCCCTCCCAGGATATTCAACAACATGAAAAATTTCAGACGATTCGGATGTCCCAAAGGAAGGGCGAGTCCGCCAATGGCACAATGCGACTGAGTAATCGGCCGGCCAATGGATTCCCGCTTAGGGGCATAACCGGAGAATGTTTTTCTTTTAGCTACTGACTGCGTGGCCTGAATTTCTTTAAGGTATTTTTCAGCGACCCTCACCACACGACTGAATGGAATATTGCCTACCACACTGAGTACAATACGACGCGTATCCAGGTGTTTAGCGATGAACTCCATAAAGTCCTTTCTATGAAAACTGTCCACGGTCTCCCGGCTTCCTAAAATATTTGCGCCAAGCGGATGATCCCTGTAGATCATTTCATCAAAATCATCCTGAATTGCATCCTCCGGTGAATCATAGTACATGGCCATCTCTTCGAGAATAACTTTTCTTTCACGCTGGATCTGACGTTCGGGGAAAATGCTGTGAAACGTAATATCGGTGAGCAACTCCACTGCCTTTTGAAAATGAACATCCAGGACGGACGCATAAAAGGTGACTTTCTCTTTGGTCGTGTAGGCGTTTAATTCACCCCCGACCGCTTCCATCCTGTTAAGGATATGGAATGCTTTTCTTTTTTTAGTACCCTTAAAGGCCATGTGCTCCCAGAAATGGGCGAGCCCCTGCTCCTCTGGAGTTTCATCCCTGCTGCCAATATCCAGCATGAATCCACAGTGAACAATTTTGGTGTTGGTCACGCGCTTGTGAATTACGCGAATATCATTATCAAGTATATGTAGATCGTATTCCTCTTTTTCCGTCATAAGTGGCCGCAAAAATACGATTTTTACTCCACCTACAATCCTTCCAGCACGGTAGTAATCAATTTATCTACCACTGCCTGTGGTTCCTCGCTAAATTCGTCGGTAGCTCTGTTTGCGATAATCGCATTTGTGCTGCAAACACTGTGGCCCATGAGTTGCCCCATAGCATACATACCGGATGTTTCCATTTCGAGGTTAGAAAGATAAAGCCCGTCGTACATGAATTCCTGCAGACGATGGGTCAATTGTTGGATCGATGGTTCAAGTCGTACCTTACGTCCCTGGGGCGCAAAAAATCCCGGGCAAGTCAATGTTATCGCCTGGGGCAAGCCGGGCACCAATAAGGTGTCTCCTTCGGCCATGTAGGGCCTGAAATCAAGCCCCAGATATTCCTGAAGCCGCCGCACAAACTTGTTTTGAAAATTGGTCATAGGCAGTGAATAAAACGACATCAGGGTATCCATTCCCACGCCTGCCGAGGAAGCCAGTAATGAGCCTACGGGAATATGTTCCTGAAGGGCGCCCGATGTGCCAATGCGGATGATATTCAAACTGCGGATATTCTGCTTGACCGTTCTGTCGGTCAAATCGACATTGACCAAGGCATCGAGCTCGGTCATGAATATCTCAATATTATCCGTACCCATACCGGTACTTATCACCATAACCTCCTCTCTTCCTATACGGCCGCGATGCGTTACAAATTCACGGTGCTCACGCTTAAACAGGATTTTATCAAAATGCTTGCTGACACGAGCAACGCGTTGAGGATCACCAACGGTCAATATCGTATCTGGTATTTCATCCGGCGCGAGGTCCAGGTGGTAAATACGACCTTTATCTGTAACGATTAATTCTGCAGAAGATCTTGCGGACATGCTTTACTGGTTTACGACTTGCGCTGGATTTCCGAAGACGGTTTGCTTACTTTCCACATCGGCAATAACAACAGACCCTGCGCCCACCCGCGCATTTTTCCCAATGGTGACCCCGGCTACAATCAGGGCACCGGCCCCAATAAAAGCCCCTTCCTCAACCTTGACACCCGCACTCAGGATAGCGCCGGTTCCTACCTGGACAAAATCCTCCAATTCAACATCAACTTCGATGATCGCACCGGAATGTAAAATACAATGATTCCCAATTACGGCATCATGTCCGACCATTACGCCCATATTAATAAAATTACCATGGCTGATAATGGCCGAGGCTGCAATAAAAGCCTGGGCATGAATGGCATTCACCGGCATTACTTTGCGCTTCTCTTTCAGGAGTTTCACAACATGCTTCCGAACGCTATTTTCGTCCAACGCGACAAAAGCCTCACATTTCTTCCCAATGAATTTCAGGTAGCCGTCGTCTTCCATCTTTCCCAATACGGAAACTTCATCAATTTCCTGTCCAATCTGTTTCGGTTCATCGGTCAAAAAACCGTATGTGATTATTTCATTACTGTCAAAGATCGCCTTGGCGGCTCTTGCAATCGGATTAAGTCCGAATATCATTACAGGATTCTTCATACTAGCGCGTTTTGCTTTTGGTTTGTGTCGGGAGAATTTTATTTATCCAATGGTAAAAATAGCCATTATTGAGCGTAATCAGTAAAATAAAAAAGGGAAGAAATCCCACCCGGTATCGAATCAATGTGCCCAGATTAGGAGCAGACATTGCCAGAAAACCAGCGAGCAGAAGGCAGTATATCCATCCTGCCGTATGAGCCGCCAACCATTTCCCCTTTGTTCTTTTGATGAAGAGGTGAAATAGAAAGGATAGTGTTACGGCCAGAAGAATAAGGTTTTCCAATCCGGCCAACAGGGGGAATATGCCCCATGCGTTAAATGGAAGAGGGAAAAACAGACCAGCAGACACCGCATAAGGAAATGTACGCGCGATACATGTCCACTCCGGACAAAGGGTTGTAAATTCAACGTACCGGCCATTGACTGATTTATCCACAAACGCGGTATATTGATCATAAATCACTTCAGGGAGATAGGATGGCACCAGGTTTGGATTTAAAGCAGCAAGCCCGTACCAAAGAACTGGAACTGCGAGCAGTATGCCTATGATCCAACCCATACGCTGCTTTGACCGACGGACCGCAAAGACAAATAATCCCGCTATCAGGCTAAAACAGAACACCGCGGCATAGTAGTATTTAACCTGCCAAAGTATATAAAAGAGAAAGATGATCACAAGTAGTTTCCAGTATCCACCCAGGCGCACAGGTTTTCGCATCATGGATAAAAGCAGTGCTATCATCCAGGAAAGTGCCCCGAGCGCTATGCTTTCCTTGGTTAGTCCGGAGGCCCAAAATATGACTGAGGGAAAATACAACAGGCTGAATAAGACGGAATGTTTCCAGGCAGGATTAACCTGAACCAATTCGGCAGTCAATTTCCATGTTCCCATCCAGGCAAATAAACTAAAATAGGTGGCTGCAAGCCAATACCTGTCCGGCGCCAGTACATATATCAAACTTGCCAGTTTGCTCACCCATTCTGCCCTTGGAGAAGATTCAAAAACGGATTCGAAGGGTAGCTGGCCGAAACCAGCCATGTAACTGAGGTAGGGTCCAATCTCTTGTTGTCCCCATTCTGCAATTCGAACCGCTTCGTAATGATACCATAGCGTATCTCCCGTACCTTTAATTACCCAGTAGAAATAACCAATCCCCAATCCACCCAGTGCTTTTAACAGGAAAGAAATATATCCATGAAGTTTCAGATCGCCGATAATGCTTTTACTCTGAACAAAGGCGATAACAACGCCTCCGATGACACATAAATGGAGAAAGATAACTACCTGGCTCATACCGGCATTCTTAGTATTTGCTTTCCAACCGGGCAATCCAGGCATCTTTTGTTACAGCAGCCTGACTGATACAATCCAACAAGGGACTGACTGTCCCATGCATCCACGGCACCGATACCCAATTTTTCCCAAAGTCGAATATAGCGATTATTTTCTGGTGGCAATTGTTTATAGAACCCTTCTGTATCCTTTCCCCAGTCCTTTTTATGATGAAATAACCGATAGGCAGCCTGAAGAGGCCCTACCACATTAATGGCAAAAATATTCATCTGCGAATGCCCGTATACATACCTGCTTCGACCCCCTTTTTTTCCAAACATATAGTGACTTTGCCAATAATCAGCCAGGTGAAGGGTAAAGTACTTCCTGATGTCCTGAAAGGTCTTGCACTTCATCAAACCACCAAACAGAGGACGCCTTTGACAAAGAAATCCTGCCAAACCGGCTAATCGCCGGGAAGGGAAATTTGATGGACGCATTCGAAGAAATTTCCAGGTATGCAGGGGCATGGTTGAAAACGAATATTTTCGTTGTAAAAACCTGAACTCATCCATCAACTCCTGATGATATGCGTCCCTGGCTTTGCCTTCCAGAAAACCAGCGACGCCCAGAATCATTGCCTCTACCTGGTCGGGGCGGTCGGCATGTCGCTGTATGGTACGGTAATTCAATCGTTGTGTTAGCTGGCTGAATCCTTCTTTATTACGGGCTGATCCTGCATATCGGATGAGGAGTTGAAAAACTACTTCCTCCCAGTCGCCATGATACTTATCAAGTTGCTTTAGGATAATAGAAACTTTTCCTCGCATTCGCTGATCAAAAGCGAGTCCCTTTGCCTTACGAACAACCGATGTTTTTACATAAGGTATTGATTGGCTGCAGGGTATATGCCAAAGGCTTTCAGACAGGTCAGTATATCGTTTGAAAACAGAACGTGATATTCGGTCCCGCAGAGCGATTGTCATTACCGATGTTCCTTCCGCCCGGAATGCAGTACTATTATTTTCCCAAACAACATGTAAAATAACTGCATCATAAGCAGGGTCCCTGTGATGATTATGCGCCTGCCAGTCCGATGCCCTGACATGTAATTCGACATGACCTCTCCACGACACATCCCCGATACGTACATGCGCATCCAAAAAATCAGGACCCGCATGCTCATTGTAAATCCCGGGATGAATCACATGAATGGGTTCGCCCGACTCGCCAGAAAGCAAGTCTGGTGAAAAATACTGATACTGCCAGATGAAATGCAGTAACTTTTCCTGCATCCTACATATATTTCTCCAGGTACCCTTGCATCTCCACCTGGATACCTTTGGCGGCTGCTGCAGCCTTTACAGCAAAATCTTCTCCGCTGGAGGCAAAAATAATCCCCCTTGAGGAATTGACAAGTAAGCCGCATTTATTGTTGAATCCATACCTGGAAACAGCTTCCAAATCACCTCCCTGAGCACCTACTCCGGGTACCAGAAAGAAATAGTCGGGAGCAAGTGCCCGGATTTCTTTCATCTTATCCGATCGGGTTGCGCCTATGACAAACATCAATGTATCCGGACTTCCCCATGTGGTGGCTTTCCTGATCACATGTTCATACAAAAGTTCTGACCCATCCCCTACGGTCAATGTTTGAAAATCCTGGCTTCCCGGATTCGACGTATGTCCCAGTAAAATGACCCATTTATCGTCAAAGTCAAGAAAGGGTGATACCGAATCTTCTCCCATGTAGGGAGCCACTGTTACCGAATCAAAATCCATTTGTTCGAAAAATGCCTTTGCATATAACCGACTCGTATTGCCTATATCTCACAGTTTGGCATCTGCAATTGTAAAGAGTGACTCTGGGAGATAATCAATAGTTAGTTGCAGACTTTGCCAACCCTTTGTGCCCAGTGCCTCATAGAATGCAATGTTGGGTTTGTAGGCTACCGCATACTTTTCTGTTGCGTCAATAATTTGCCTGTTAAATTCAAAGATGGGATCTTTTTCACGAAGTAAATGCCTGGGGATTCGCTCCAGGTCAGTATCCAGCCCTACACACAGGTAGGAATTTTTCTGACGAATTCGGTCAAATAGAATTTCTCGGTTCATGTACGGGGTATTGAGACACTAAGTTAAATGGTCTCACGGCAACTTGGAAGTATCTTCTAAAGATTAGACCGGCAGGTGCATAAAAAAACCCGCTACATGCGGGTCTTAGTTTATACTTATCGGAGATCAATGACTTCCACGCCGGGGTAGTCCTCTACATCAAAAAGGAAGAATGATTCGGGTGGATTAATACTTCCATTGAAATTCTTTATAGCGTATTTATATTGGTTCCCGGATTTATCAAACATTATCCATTGCGTCAGGCTGTTATCTGCTTTGGCAATGAATAATTTGATTTTAAAATACTGGGCATCTTTATCATCAGGAACCAGGTCAATCACAGAATGTGCCTTTCCACCAATGGTTTCATCACCGATATAGATGTATTTATATCCTTTTTTGTAGGCCTCATAGATCTTGGAAGGTGATATTTCATCTTCATCCGGATCGTAATTATCAATATTGACTTCGTTTACATCAGGCAGGTATGTCCAGAAGGTTTCACCATTATTGATGACCACCTGCTCATCAAGTTCAAGTTTATACTTGTCTCCTTTCACTGTGATTTTTCCGCCAAATTCCTCATTAATTCCTTCTGTTTCATTTATTAACGAGGAGGTTATATCAGCACTGTAGGCTGGTATTTTCTTGTATTTCGCACTCATTGCATCCAGTATCTGGAGCGCATTTTCATCCCTTTGAGCCCATCCGACGTGTATTGTCAGTATACAAAAGAGTAATAGGGAAAACTTTTTCATTTTAATAGGTATCAGGTAAAAATTTATAATTCTATTTTATTAATCTAAGCCACTCAATAATTGTTCCAAACTATATTCATCCGGAATTAAAACATCACGCGCTTTACTTCCTTCAAAAGGTCCGACAATTCCAGCGGCTTCCAGCTGATCAATCAGTCGGCCCGCACGATTATATCCGAGCTTTAGTTTTCGTTGGATCAGCGAAGTGCTACCCTGCTGATGCATAACAATCAATCGGGCTGCATCTTCAAACAATGCATCCCTGTCCGACAAGTCAACCTCACCAATCGTGCCGCCTTCTTCATCCCCCACATATTCAGGCAATATATATGCCGTTTCATACCCACGCTGATTGCCTATAAAATCACAGACATTCTCAACTTCCGGTGTATCCACAAAGGCGCATTGCAATCGAATCAAATCTGAACCTTGTGACAACAGCATATCTCCCATACCAATCAGTTGGTCTGCCCCGCCTGTATCAAGAATCGTCCGTGAATCAATTTTGGACGTCACTCTGAAGGACAGCCGCGCCGGGAAATTCGCCTTTATAACCCCCGTAATAACATTTACCGAAGGGCGTTGAGTTGCCACAACCAGGTGGATTCCGATGGCACGTGCCAATTGGGCAAGCCGGGCAATCGGGGTTTCCACTTCTTTTCCGGCAGTCATCATAAGATCCGCCAATTCGTCAATGACAAGCACAATATACGGTAAAAACCGATGCCCGTTCTTCGGGTTAAGCTGACGTTTGACGAATTTATTGTTGTACTCTTTAAGATTACGCGCGCCTGCGTCCTTCAACAGGTCATACCGTCGGTCCATCTCGATACACAACGAATTCAGGGTATTCACCACTTTTTTCGTATCTGTGATAATCGCCTCTTCACTATCCGGTAAGGTAGCCAGAAAATGTCGCTCTATTTTATTAAAAAGCGTTAATTCGACTTTTTTTGGATCAACCAGTACGAACTTGAGCTGTGACGGGTGTTTTTTATACAGCAGGGAGGTCAGGATAACATTCAATCCCACTGATTTACCTTGACCGGTTGCCCCGGCCATGAGCAAATGGGGCATCTTGGCAAGGTCTACCACATGGACTTCATTGCTAATGGTCTTACCCAGTGCCACGGGTAATTCCTTCTCACTGCGCATGAATTTATCAGTCTCCAGCACAGAGCGCATCCCTACAATTTCCCGATTTTTATTCGGCACTTCAATACCAATCGTACCCTTACCCGGAATCGGCGCAATAATCCGTATCCCCAGGGCAGCAAGGCTGAGGGCAATATCGTCTTCCAGGTTTTTGATCTTGGAAATTTTAATACCCGCTTCCGGTACAATTTCGTAAAGCGTAACCGTCGGACCAATCGTTGCCTTGATACTGTTAATGCCAATCTTGAAATTGACCAGTGTTTCAATAATCTTGTCCTTATTCTGCTCCAGCTCTTCCTTGGTTACCTGCACCACACCGGTATCCATATCATCCAACAAATTCAGCGTAGGGTACTGGTAGGATCCAAGGTCAAGTGTAGGGTCATAATTTTCCTGCTTGTCGGCCTTCTCCTCCTCTTTTACTTCAGCATTTACAGAAAATTCAGGCTCTTCCTTCTCCGGGGTTTCCCTGACCGGAGGGGTCGGTTTCGCTTTGGGTTCCGGCAAGTCAACATCCAGTTCGAGGGTAGGTTTGTTTGCCGGTTTTGTTTGTTTAATTGTCTTTATCCTCCGTGTAACCTTTAACTTCACTGTCCGCAGGGCTCTGATCGAGGTCTTCCTTTACCTTCAGGTCATCTACCGTACTACTGATATTTTTCTCCAGGCTTTCCACACCCGATGATATCTTGCCTTTGACAGTAAGCATCGAGGTGATATTGAAGTAATAGATAATAAACACCAGGAGTGAAAAGATAAGCAGCAGAATGGTGCCCCAGCCAATCAGCCCTTCAAGCATCAATGCCAGTTCATACCCGATGCCCCCACTCACAAACCCCCATCGTGAAACTCCTTCTGTGGTATAGACCGTGTAGCCCAGGAGAACACATACCCAAAGGGTAAAAAATGCGCAGAAGACAAATGACGCATAGATGGGTAGGAGTTCCTTACGAAATACGATCTTATAGCCGATGAGAAACATCAGCACGGGTGTAAAATAAGCAGCCAGGCCAAACCACCGGAAGATGAAATAATGGCTGACAAAGGCTCCTGACAAGCCAAGCCAATTCTCCGTTTCCCGGCCTGAGTCAAGCACACCGGTTTGACCGATTGCCTCCACCACGGTTTGATCAGCCTTCCCGGTAAAAAGATAGGAAATAAAGGCCGTCATCAGGTATATGGAACCGATAATAAGGAACAAGCCAATGGTGAGCTGAAACCGACGGTCTTTCAGAAAGGCAAAACTTAACCGAAACCTTTTCTTTCCGGTCTTTTCCTTCGCACTTGGTTTATTCTTTTTGTAGGTGTTTTTGGCCATTTGATCAAAAATACAAAGCTGTATTATATTAAAAAATTACGCTGTTTCTAAGTGTTTGAGAAGATACCTGTTAATGTTCCGGACAAATGATGGTCCTTCATAGATAAAACCGGTATAAATCTGAATAAGCGTTGCTCCGGATTCGATCTTTTCCCATGCATCCTCAGGCGACATTATACCCCCAACGCCGATGATTGGAAAATCCGGACCCAGCTTATTCCGTAAATACCGCAATATTTCATTCGACCGATCTCTCACCGGTTTACCGCTTAATCCACCATTACCGATTTTCTCTATTTCTCCTGACTCCGTGACTAATCCACTTCGATCAATCGTTGTATTGGTGGCAATAAGGCCGTCCAGATTCGTTTCTTTCACAATGGCAACAATATCATCCAGTTGGCCAGATGTTAAATCCGGGGCGATCTTTAGTAAAACAGGCTTCCGGACCGGCATACCGGCATTTCGCTCCTGAATCGCCAGAAGTAATCTGGTCAGGGGTTCTTTGTCCTGAAGGTCGCGCAAATTAGGCGTATTTGGTGAACTTACATTGACAACGAAATAATCTACCTGATCATATAATTTTTCAAATCCGATCAAATAATCCTCCACCGCCTGGTCGTTGGGCGTTACTTTATTTTTTCCAAGGTTTCCGCCGATAATCACCCGGGTCTTCCTCTTTTCCAGCCTGTGTGCCGCCGCATCCACTCCTTCATTGTTGAACCCCATTCTGTTAATTACTGCCTTGTCCTCAGGTAAGCGAAATAATCGGGGTTTTGGGTTTCCGGGCTGTCCTTTTGGTGTCACGGTACCAATTTCAATGAATCCAAACCCGGAGGAAGCCAATTCGTCGACACGTTTCGCGTCTTTATCAAATCCTGCGGCCAGGCCAACCGGATTATCAAATACTAGTCCGAAACATTCCCGCTGAAGTCGTGAATCACGGACCTGGTAAATTTTCTTGTTCAATGAGAGTAATCCCGGGATCCATTTAAGGAACCCCAGAAGTGAAAAGGTAAAATGATGGATTTTCTCAGGATCAAAAAGAAAAAAAAATGGCCTGATTAACTGTTTGTACACCGCTTATCTCTCGTTTGGTACCGCAAAGATAATGTATTCTCAAAGTGTGTCGCAGAAAATCCGGAAAAGTTCTCAGCTTCTCGGGTGAAACTCCTGAATTACCTGACGAAGGTAATCCCTGTCAAGATGGGTGTAGATCTCGGTTGTGGTAATCGACTCATGGCCGAGCAGCTCCTGTACCACCCGCAAGTCAGCCCCGCCTTCCAATAAATGAGTAGCAAAAGAATGCCGGAAGGTATGCGGACTGATCCGTTTGGATATTCCTGCTTTTTTAGCGAGTTCCTTAATGATCGTGAATATCATAACGCGGGAAAGTTTTTTACCGCGTCGATTCAGAAAAACATAATTCTCCTGACCCTGAACGACCGGTACATGGACACGTACTTCATCGCGATATATCGTTAAATATTTTAGCGCATCCTTACCCACGGGTACCAACCGCTCCTTGTCGCCTTTTCCTGTTACCCGTAAAAAGCCAATATCTTCATATACATTGGTAAGCTTAAGGTTGACGAGCTCACTTACCCGTAACCCCGAACTGTACAGGACCTCCAGTATGGCACGATTTCGCTGTCCTTCGGGTTTACTATGGTCAATTGCCTCAAGCAGCGTCACTATTTCCTGGTAGGAAAGTGTATCCGGAAGTTTTCTCCCAAGTTTCGGCCCCTCAAGTAAAGAAGTAGGATCCTGTTCGATCACCTGGTCATACAAAAGGAATTGAAAGAAGGATTTAATCCCCGAAAGAATTCTGGCCTGAGAATGCGGACTCATACCCAGTTCGTTCAGGTGTTCAATAAAATCCTGAAGTTGGGGATAAGTCACTTCGTCCGGAGACACGCGAAGGCCCTCAGAAAACTGTTCGAGGAGACGAAGGTCATGTAGATAGGCCTGGATAGAGTTTTCAGACAACGACCTCTCCAAGGTGAGATATTGCATGAATTGTCTCCTGGCCTGCTCCCATTTCATCCTATAAATGTATGGATTTTAATGAATCCCTTTCGGCTTTTCCAAAACGATTATTTTCCTGTAATTTCAGGTTTATGAAACTGATCATCATTAACGGCCCGAATTTGAATTTGCTGGGCACTCGTGAACCGGAAATTTACGGGGACACTACATTTGAAGACTTCTTCAACCGGCTGAAGGATTCATTTGCTGACCATCAGTTGGATTACTTTCAATCCAACATTGAAGGAGAAATTGTTAACAAATTACAACAAACAGGATTTTCCTATGACGGGATCGTCCTTAACGCCGCCGCCTACACACATACGTCTGTCGCCATATCGGATGCTATCGCTGCAATAAAAACACCCGTGATTGAAGTCCACATTTCGAATATTTACAGCAGGGAAGAATTTCGCCATAAAAGCATTATATCAGGCAATTGCGTTGGCATGATCAGTGGTCTCGGAATCGAGGGATATCTGCTTGCCCTGACGTATTTTATTCACAAGAAACAGCAGAATGATTAGCTTTTATCCCGGTCCTTCCCAGGTACATAAGGAAATTCCTTCCTATGTCGCTGAAGCCTATGAATCTGGCATAATCAGCGAGAATCATCGAAGCAAACGTTTCATGAAACTGTATAAGTCAACAGTCAAGCTGTTGCAAAAAAGACTGGAGATTCCTGAAGATTACAATGTCCTGTTTGTGTCATCCGCTACCGAGTGCTGGGAAATTGTTGCCCAATCATTAATTACCAAGAACAGTTTTCATTTTTTCAACGGGGCATTCGGTGAGAAATGGTATAACTATACCCGAAAATTACACCCGTTGGCAATTGGTTACCGTTTTGGCGAAGACGTAGAAATATCTCCCGAAAATCTTGATCTGACCGGAACCGAAGCCGGGGTTATCTGTATCACGCAAAACGAAACGTCGAATGGGACCCAGGTACATAACGAACAAATTGGCGCCTTCCGGAATGCTTTTAATGAACATTTGATTGCTGTCGATGCGACGTCGTCGATGGGCGGAATATATCTGGATTTTCAGCAAGCCGATGTATGGTATGCCTCGGTCCAAAAATGTTTTGGGTTACCCGCAGGAATGGGTATTCTCGTGGTCTCACCGGATGCATTAAAGCGGGCGACGGAAATAAATGAGCAAAAACATTACAACAGTCTGACGTTCATGCAGGCTAATGCGATTAAATTTCAGACACATTACACCCCGAATGTCCTCGGCATCTACCTGTTAAACCAGACGTTACGAAAATCAAAGAATATTCATAAAATCCATAAACGGCTGGAGAAAAGGGCCGGAAAGCTTACCTCACTCATTCATTCCAAGTCCGGCTGGGAGTTGATGATCGATAACGACAAGGTACGTTCAACCACTGTATTTACTATTCGCGGCGAGTCAAAAGCCATTAAAAGCCTGAAACAGCAGGCACAAAAGGCAGGTCTTATTTTAGGTAATGGATATGGACCCTATGCGGATGATACATTTCGAATTGCAAATTTTCCGGCTACCGATCGCTCCGACTGGAAAAAGCTGAAAGATTTTCTCAGCAGCCATATGTAAGATAGCAGGCAAGGCTTGTACTTCGTTACCAATTGCCTTTCTTTGCAGAATGTTTTCACTAAAAGACTCCTTATCGGTCACGCTGATTTTATTTTCAGTGATTGATATTATCGGATCTATCCCGATGATTATTTCCTTACGTAAGCGGGAAGGAAAAATACATTCGGGCCGCGCGACCATTGTATCCGGTGTACTCATGATCCTGTTCCTCTTTTTGGGGCAATCCATCCTGCAGTTATTTGGCCTGGACGTTGGGTCTTTTGCGGTGGCCGGGGCAATCATTATGTTTATCCTGGCATTGGAGATGATTCTGGGTGTGAATTTCTTTCACGAAGAACCCGAAGCCAAGGGGACCGGATCAATCGTACCTCTCGCTTTTCCTCTGATCGCAGGAGCTGGTACACTTACCACCATTTTATCCCTTCGGGTGGTTTATGATAATTTAAACATCCTTATTGGGATAGTGATCAATCTGGTTTTCGTTTTCATTGTGCTTAAATCCACCACCTGGCTGGAGCGTAAATTGGGTACCTCGGGATTTAATATTTTACGCAGGGTATTCGGCATCATTTTATTGGCGATTGCCGTTAAGATTTTTAAGGATAACATAGTAGCATCACCATGAGCGAATCTCAAACCATCATTATGTATACCGATGGCGCTGCCAAGGGGAATCCCGGGCGGGGCGGCTATGGTACCGTCATGCTGGCGCGGGTAAATGGAAAAATTTACCGGAAGGAACTCTCGGAAGGCTTCAGAAAAACAACCAATAACCGGATGGAGCTGCTGGCGGTAATTCGCGGTCTCGAGCAGGTAAAAAAGGAGAATAGTGCAGTTCAGATTTATTCCGACAGCAAATATGTTGTTGAAGCTGTTGAGAAAGGGTGGGTATGGAACTGGCAGAAGAAAGGCTTCGCCAAAAAAGCCAATGCGGATCTTTGGAAGCAGTTCATTCCGTTATACAAAAAACACCAGGTCAAACTTCACTGGGTGAAAGGCCACGCCGGACTGGAGGAAAATGAACGTTGTGATGAACTGGCTGTTGAGGCCGCTGAGTCGGGAAATCTGAAGATCGATAAAGGCTACGAATCACAAGAAGAAACCGGACTTTTCTAATCAGTTGCCCGTAAACCGGGGCTTTCGCTTTTCAAGGAAGGCAGCCACTCCTTCCTGGTAATCATGACTACTCCCTGCTATTTCCTGACAATAGGCCTCGTATTCAAGCATTTCATTCAGTGATGCATTTCCCGATTTATTCAGCATTTTTTTCATGAGCCCAATGGCCTTCGTTGGTGCGGAAGCATAGTATTCGGTATAACCGGCAACGGCTTCATCCAATTGTTCGTGAGGCACCACTTTATTGACCAGGCCAATGTGTAAGGCTTCTTCAGCCTTGATGCGCGAACCCATGGTAGCCAGTTCAAAAGCTTTGGCAGACCCTACTAATCTCGGGAGAAAATAGGAAGAGCCTGAATCCAGTACCAGGCCAATATTGACAAATACCTCTGTCAGCATAGCATTCTCCGAGGCAACCACCAGGTCACATGCCAGTGCCAGCGAACAACCCGCACCGGCTGCCACCCCATTCAGACGGCAGATGATTGGTTTGGGCATCTCACGCATCGCCCGAATGATCGGGTTATAGCGCTTGTGCAGGGAGTCTATGAATGATCTTTTTACCTCCGGATCGCTGCTTTTCAAATCCTGTCCGGAACAAAATGCCTTTCCTTCGCCGGTAAGGACAAGTACCCGCACTGCGTCATCCCTTTTCGCTTGTTTCAGGGCATCCTGTAATTCATATGTCAGCTCGTCATTGAGTGCATTATATACCTCAGGGCGCGCCAATTGCAGGGTAGCAACCCCGTGATCAACCGAATAGTTAAGAAACGTATAGGACATGGAATCAGATTAAGAAGTCAAAAACAATGCGCCAAAACAAATGAGAAAACCGGTAATGGCCCCCACATACACCTGGCGCGGCGTATGTTCATTTAAGTACAACCGGGATGAACTCACCAAACCAGCCAGCAACAAACTTACATTCATCGGCAGAAATAATCCAGCGACCGGAATTTTCAAATGCAGGGCAAGTATAAAACCGACAATTCCCCAGATACCGGCCGCATGCAGGCTAATTTTCATGAAAAGGGTAATAAACGTACACACGAATATCAGTAAGGTGACACCACCAA
>CAYGOW010000024.1:2731-18728 GCA_964351425.1 uncultured Roseivirgaceae bacterium | reverse complement strand
AAAGAAAATGAAGCGTTATAAAATAGATGGATACCAATACCAGGAGTAAGGAACCTAAGCGTAATACTTTTTCATCTACTTGACTGAGCAGATAGAAACTGATAATCAGAACAACAAGGGATGCCAGAATAAGCCTTTTAAAATAGGTGGCATGAAAACGGTGTCGTGTAGTGGAAGGCGTGGCATTTGTATCGTACACATCCTTAAGATGGTCGAATGTATAAATGAGCCATACAACACACCCCAATAGGGTTACAGCATACCAGGAAGGCATATTCCCCCATATTTTTCCGAACAACAACGCGCAGCTCACGGCTCCCGCAACAACATCGAGACTAAGTATATTGATGTAGGAAAGCGCCTTCATAGGTCAAATTTGAGATAAAAAAAGGCGGATAAAATCCGCCTTTAAAATTTGATTCGTCAGGACTAGCCCAGAGCCTCCGCCCCTGCAACAATCTCCAGGATCTCCTTGGTAATTGCTGCCTGACGTGTCCTGTTATAGGTAAGTCGAAGTTCTTTCAGCAACTCACCGGCATTATCCGTAGCCTGATCCATGGCAGTCATACGCGCACCATGTTCCGCTGCATTCGAGTCAAGTATCGCTTTGTAAAGCTGAATTTTTAGTGACTTAGGGATCATCTCCTCAATAATTTCCTCCTTGGATGGCTGGAAAATATAATCCACTTCAAATTTCGTTCCCCCTTCTGTTTCAACTGGCTTCACAGGCAGAAATTGCTCCTTACGTAAAATCTGGGTAGCAACATTCTTAAACTCATTGTAGACGATATCCACCCGATCATAGGTATGGTTCAGGAATTCCCGCATCGCATACTCTGAGGCTTCGGTGCTCTTCTCAAACGACACAGGGCTAAACATATCCCAATAGTCTAAAACTACTTTATAATCACGCTTCCGGTAATAATCCATGGCCTTTTTACCAATGGGCAAAATGGTTACATTACCCTGATCGAATTGCGATTTATAGTTCTCCTCAATATGACGCGTAACTCCTTTAAAGATGTTACTGTTAAAGGCGCCACATAATCCTTTGTCTGACGTTACAGCAATAAGCAGAATCTTTTCTTCTACTCTTTCTTCTCCATAGTTACTTCCCATGTCCTCCTCTTGTTGAGCAGACAGATTTTGCAACAGAGAAGCAAGCTTTTGCGCATAAGGACGCATCTTGACAATGTTGTCCTGCGCTCTGCGCAACTTAGCGGCCGCCACCATTTTCATGGCTTTGGTAATCTGCTGCGTCGAAGTGACCGACTGAATCCTGCTTTTTACTTCCTTTAAGTTTGCCATATGTTTTGTCTAAAATTATTCCGTCGCCGGAACATCTTATTATTTACGCATACTGTTTGGCGAGATCATCTGCTACATCTGCCAATACTTTGGTCAGGTCATCTGAATATTGACCTTCCCTCAGGCTTTTCAATGTATCAGCATGCTTGCTGCGCAGAATCTCAACATAATTTCTTTCGAAATCCTTCACCTTGTCAACCGGCACCTTATCGAGGTGACCTTTGGTTGAGGCAAAAATGATCGCTACCTGCTCTTCAACCGGCACCGGAGAATACTGAGGCTGCTTAAGAATTTCCTGGTTCTTTTGTCCACGCTCAATGGTCAGCTTGGTAGCCGGATCCAGGTCAGACCCGAATTTCGCAAATGCTTCCAGTTCACGGAATTGTGCCTGGTCAAGCTTAAGCGTACCTGCCACCTTCTTCATTGGCTTAATTTGAGCAGAACCCCCTACACGTGATACAGAGATACCTACGTTAATCGCGGGACGAATACCACTGTTAAACAAGTTCGTTTCCAGGAATATCTGTCCGTCAGTAATCGAAATTACGTTGGTCGGGATATAGGCAGAAACGTCACCCGCCTGTGTCTCAATAATAGGCAATGCGGTCAGTGATCCGCCTGCTTTTACTTTATCCTTTAAGGAATCAGGCAAATCATTCATATCCTTCGCGATGGACTGATCAGCAGTAATCTTTGCGGCACGTTCCAACAAACGCGAGTGAAGATAGAATACATCACCAGGGTAAGCTTCACGGCCTGGAGGACGACGAAGGAGTAGTGATACTTCACGATAAGCAACCGCTTGCTTAGACAAGTCATCATAAATAACGAGTGCCGGACGACCTGTATCACGGAAATACTCGCCAATGGCTGCTCCTGTAAACGGCGCGTAAAATTGCATTGGCGCAGGATCAGCAGCGGAAGCAGATACAACCACTGTATAGTCCATTGCACCAGCCCGCTCGAGTGAGGCCACAACACCAGCAACCGTTGAAGCCTTTTGTCCGACCGCTACATAAATACAGTATACAGGCTCACCTTTTTCGTAAAATTCTTTCTGGTTAATGATCGTATCAATCGCTACCGCAGTCTTACCGGTCTGACGGTCACCAATGATCAGCTCACGCTGACCACGACCGATAGGAATCATCGAATCGATAGATTTGATACCTGTTTGTAAAGGCTCATTCACTGGCTGACGAAAGATTACCCCGGGTGCTTTACGTTCGATTGGCATTTCGAAAGTTTCTCCTTCGATAGGCCCTTTCCCATCGATGGGATTTCCCAACGTATCCACCACACGTCCTAACACGCCATCACCTACATTCAGGGAAGCAATCCGGCCGGTACGTTTCACTGTATCACCTTCACGGATATCCTGTGATTCACCAAGGATTACCGCACCAACATTATCTTCTTCCAGGTTCAGTACAAGTGCCTTGAGGCCATTCTCGAACTCGAGAAGCTCTCCCGCCTGGGCTTTTGACAAACCGTAGATACGGGCAACCCCGTCACCTACTTCAAGGACGGTACCTACTTCTTCTAATTCCGCTTCGGTTTTTGCTCCTGAAAGCTGCTCCCTGAGGATTGCCGAAACTTCATCGGGTCTTACATCTGCCATGATTATCTTTTCTTAATGATTATATTTCTCTTACAAATGGATTTTGGGAAAACTTATGTCCCAACATTTTCAATTTTGATTGTATTGAGTCGTCGATCTGTCTATCGCCGACTTTAAGTATGAATCCGCCAATCAAGTCCGGATCAACAATTTCTTTCAGTTCAACCGTTTTCCTGCCACCAACTTTCAACACCATTTCCTGAAGTTCCGCACGAATATCATCCGAGACCGGGACAGCAGTTGTTACTGTCGCTACTTCAATCCCTTTCATCACATTATACTGGATGATAAATTCCTTGGCCAGTCTGGGTAATATGGGTTCCCGGTTTTTGCGGGTGATTATGTTAAAAATCGCCAGTGTCAGATCATTTACCTTCCCTTTAAATACCTGGGTAAGGATTTTGTTCTTCTTATCGTGCTTGATCACCGGGTTCTTGAGCATCAGGGTAAAATCATAATTCTCCTCACACACTTTGTGGAACAACTGCATGTCTTTATGCACTTCTTCTACCACCCCTTGCTCCTGAGCAAGTTCGATCAGTGATTTTGCGTACCTCGATGCTACTCTTAAATAAGACATTATTAATTAAGGTTAACGTCCTTGATATATTCTTCAATCAGCTGCTTCTGTTCCTTTTCATCGGACAACTTTTTGCGCAACAGTTTTTCAGTCACGTTGATGACAAGCCCGGCAACTTCTGTTTTCACCTCAGTTAAAGCAGCCTGTTTCTCGGTGTTGATTGCAGCTTTCGCATCCGCAATCATCTTGTCCGTTTGTTTGGCCGCGTCTTCTTTGGCATCATCTTTTAATTTTGCGGCAATTTCCCGCGCTTCCTTCAGAATCTGATCCCGTTCCTGGCGTGCCTCATCGAGCAGCTTTTTGTTATCAGCCTGCAATTGAGCCATTTCTGCCTTTGCCTTTTCAGCTGAATCCAGTGCCTGCTGAATCGATTCTTCGCGAACACGCAGCGACTCAGTAATAGGCTTCCAGGCAAATTTTGCCAGGAGGAAGAAAAGCAAGAGGAAAATAATTGCTTGCCAAACAACTAGTCCGGTTCCTGGATTTAATAACTCCATGTATTTATACTATCAGTAGTGAATGAAATGTCTTGAAAACAGGTTTGCCGCGGCCTAGCGCCGCGGCTTCCCTAATAACCTTATGTTATGCTACTTCCTTGAAGGAAATAAGCAAACAAACTACCACTCCAAACAGCGCGATAACCTCGATAAGAGCCGCGATGATCAGCATAGCAGTCTGCACTTTTCCTGCAGCCTCAGGCTGACGGGCCATAGCTTCCATAGCTGAACCGCCAATTCGGCCGATTCCGATACCAGCGCCTATCGCTACCAGTCCGGATCCGATACCAGCACCCATGATTGCAGTGCCAATGTCTACTAAAATCTGTAATAACATAGTTTTTATATTTATAAATTGAACAAAGGTTCTACGCTATCCCTGTATCTACTTCATCCTCTTCATGGTGATGGTCTTCTGTGGCCAACCCGATATATAAAGCCGAGAACATAGTAAATACATAGGCTTGAATTGCTGCTACCAGCAACTCGATCAAATTGATAAAGAGTACGATGACGGTACTTCCTATTCCCACAAAATAACTGCGGAAAATAAACACCAGGCCAATCAGGCTCAATATCACAATGTGTCCGGCAGTGATGGCAACAAAAAGTCGAATCATCAGTGAAATCGGCTTCGTGAAGATGCCGATGATTTCTACCGGGACAATAATTATCTTTAATGGCAGGGGTACCCCTGGCGTGTTGAATATGTGGTTCCAGTAATGCTTATTCCCGCTTACGTTAGTAATAATAAATGTCAGAACTGCGAGCACCATGGTCACCGCAATGTTGCCGGTGAGGTTGGCTGCACCCGGGAGCAACCCGAGAATGTTCCCGAAAAGAATGAAGAAAAAGAGTGTAAGCAGGTATGGAAAATATTTTTGATAGCCATGACCGATGTTTGGCTTAATTACCTCGTCGCGAAGAAAAATAATAACCGGCTCAAAGAAGGACTGAATGCCACTCGGAGCTTTCCCCACGTTCTTCTTATACCCTCTCGCTACCGCAAAGAATACCAAAAGCATAACTGCGGCATTGATAAATAACATGGCCACATTTTTGGTAATGGAAAGGTCAAGTACTTTTGCTTCCGAATCAATGAGCTGGATATGCTCATGTTCATCCAGCATGTAGCCGTTGTAAGCTACGCGTTCGTGGTCTTCGTTGTAGAAGTGATGGGAAGAGAATACATCAAGGCCTTTTTCTTCCGTATACACAATGACAGGCAGGTATAATGTACCATAATGGCCATCCCAGAAGTGCCAGCTGTGGGCATCTGTGACGTGGTGCATGATCATTTCACCCGGATTAAATTCTTCGCCGCCATCGGCTGCCCGGGATGAACTCATGCTTAAACATGAAAAAACAATGGCCATGAATATAACCACTGCTCCCTTATTCTTAATTGCGTCTGCGTACTTTCTTACCATGTATATCGTCGAAATCAGGGTCCTTGAAATTCGACTGCAAAGGTAGATAAGAATGCCCCAAAAAAAAATATTTTGATTGGGATTTTAAACTTGCCCTGAATTGTCCGTGTGAAGCGGACTTCAGCAGTTCAAAATTGCCCTATTCCCGTTCAAGTGGAGAAATCAAAATCATCCCCTCCGGTTGATATACCGAAATAAGCTTGTTATTTCAAGTATGGTAAACAAGACATAGGCGGTAAGCAGAAATACAACATTCTCCCGTGCATGGGATGTATCCTGGTATAATATAATAAAGGTATAGCCCGCAAACAGAAGAAGCTTGACTGCGGTGCCTCCAATAACGATCTGCACAAACAGCTGCGGCGTAACCACCAGCATGCTTATGACAAATGTGGCGAGAATCACCAGATACAGAAAGAGGGTGGAAGAATAAGCATACGTCACATTCTCCAGTGAGGGATAGACCAGCTTAAGGGCTTCAAAGGTGAGCAGAAACAACAAAGCCGTGGTCGTAAAAAGACCAAAAAACCGCAAAAATGCTTTTTTGTCCATTCTTTAGTTGCTCCGTTTTATCAAAAGATAAATGGTTCCCGCCAGGGCGCTCATCAGAAAAACCAACATAAAAACAGGAAATTTCCAGCCAATGAGAGAGTCTATGTAATACCCCAGTGCACCGGCCAATGCCAGTGTAATCACCATCTGGAGGCCGAGACCCGTGTATTTTAAAAAACTGTTAACCTGCCTTGACGTTTTCTTGTCGGGCGGGTTGTTCTGCTGACTCATGCTGTTTAAAGCTTATATCTTTTGACGCTACCCCCATTTTACATTGCCCGTTAAATTTGGCGCCGGCTTCGACGATTAGTTTATTGGTAACAATATCCCCGTGTATGACGGCTGTGGGCTTAAGCGTAAGCGTGTCGGAAACCCGTAAGTTTCCCTTGATCTCACCCTCCAGCTCGGCATTCTGGGCAACAATATCACCTGTAACCAGAGAAGACTGACCTAAAAAAGCCTTTGCTTTGGAGATGACATTTCCTTCAATTTTACCTTCAATACGAATATTGCCACTGGTTTCGAGGTCACCTGTCAGGACCGTACCCTTGTTAATGATATTCGTAGAATTGGATACCTGCTCGGCAGCCCTTTGATCTTCTTTCGAATTGAACATAGCTCTAAATGGTTAAAAAGTTACGAATTCTTCCGGATTGACGGAGTTCCCATTTAGCCATAGCTCAAAATGGAGATGAGGCCCGTCAGTCAAGTCACCGGTATTTCCGATGATCGAGATAATCTCCCCAGCATTAACAAAACTACCAACTTTTTTTAAGAGTTCGGCGTTGTGCTTGTAGATTGAAACCAGGTTGCTTCTGTGCTGCACGGCTATTACGTAGCCCGAATCCTGTGTCCAGGAGGCCATGACCACTGTTCCGTCGGCAATACACTTTACCGGTTCATTCTTCTTTGCCACTACATCGACTCCGTAATGCCCTTCTTTTAAGTTATACGGGGCAGATACATAGCCGTCAAGCGGGGAAAACAAAAAAATCTCCCGTAGCTCCCGGTAACTACCGGAGGTATTAAGGAGTGACATATCTGATTGCTCAAATTCCTGCCGGAATGCGCTGTCTACCGGGGATACAGAAGTAAGATCCACTTCCTCGGTCGTTACAGGGCGTTCATTGACAGTTTCTTCAGGATTTTCTGACATGAGTTCGACAGAGTCGCCGTTAAGCACTCTTTTGAAGTTGTTGATAAACCGGTCCTTGCTTTCCACTTCCTGGGCAAGGGAGTCTACCTTCAGCATCAGCGTATTCAGTCGCCGGTTGGCTTCCATCTGTTCATAACGCGGATCAAACCACTGATTTAACAGGGTTTCCACCAGGAATAGGCTGATTAACAACATCACCACAAAAATCACCACCGAAAACAGGATCACCTTGGCATAGGTAAAACTGAAGGTGGATTTTTCAGCAAAATTTTCCTCGTTACGAATGATCAGCAGGTACCTGTTTACCAACCAGCTGGATAGCGTCTTCTTAGCCTTCACAATGCTCTTGTCTGCTTAGTCAAAAAAACAAAATTAGATATTCTCCTAAAGAATTGTATTAATTACCGCATTTTTTACGTTTCACACAAAACAAGCACGTCAATCCGGGTGTAAGCCGCTGTAAGAACTGGTGAACCTTGAATTTTTTGCGCATCTTAGCCCATATTTTATGCGTATTATTACATCATATTTTTTTCGCAATCGCTGTAATTTACTGACCGGGACTATTATCCTGTCGGTGCTGCTCGCGGGTTGTTCGGCAGAACGAAACAACCTGATTAGTAAAACCTACCACAATACAACTGCCCGGTATAACGCTTATTTCTATGCCAAAAACCGAATCAATGAAATTCGCCAAATTAACTGGGAAGCGCATGATAATAATTACGACAAGGTTTTGCGTATTTACCCGGAGCTTGACTCCACCCTTGCGATAACCTATACGGAACAAACCCAGGACGCGATTGAAAAAGCATCCATCGCCATTGAGCGACACAAAAACAGCCGCTGGGTAGACGATAGTTACGTGCTGGTTGGTCTGGCGCGCTATTATGACCTGGATTTTGTCAAAGCTATTGAAACGTTTAAATACGTTAATAAAAATAGTGAAGACGATGCCGCCAGGCACGAGGCACTTGCGCACCTGATGCGTACCTACACTGATTACAAAGAATATCAAAATGCCCTTACCGTCTCAGATTACCTGAAAAAGGAGGATATTCAGAAATTTTTATCAGATGACCGGTGATCTGGATAACATGTTAAAAAATCTGGTCGAAGCAGCACCATTGCTTAAAAAGAAAGACGGGAAAGGACGGATCTACTTCATTATCGGACAGGTTTATGAGGACCTGGGATTTGAAGCGGAAGCTTACAGCTATTACAAGCGGTGCATTGCCAGTAATCCAGAATACGAACTTGATTTTATGGCGCGCCTGAATATGGCACAAGTAGCTGAAATCGATA
The DNA here is from genome assembly GCA_964351425.1 of uncultured Roseivirgaceae bacterium. GTDB lineage: Bacteria > Bacteroidota > Bacteroidia > Cytophagales > Cyclobacteriaceae > JAUILA01. The sequence continues at coordinate 10,279 of CAYGOW010000024.1, read as the reverse complement.
AGGCAAGTGATATACGCGCCGCCAGGAAGGCCTTCGCCAAGCTATTAAAAGATCGAAAAAACAAAGAATTTCAGGATAAGATCTATTATGAATGGGGCGAGTTTGAATCGCGCCAGGGAAACCTGGAGCTTGCCCTGGAGAATTACAAAAAATCATTGAAGCATGGCATCAGCGAGCGCCAACGTGGAATGTCCTACCTGCGGCTCGGTGAGATCTATTATGACAGCCTGAAAAAATACGAACTGGCCCAGGCATATTATGACAGTACCATTGCTGTCCTGCCCAAGGATGTTGACAATTATGACGATATTCTTACACGCCAGCAAGTTTTGAAAGAATTTGTCGAGCAGATCAACACGATCTTCCTGCAGGATAGCCTCCTTCTACTTGCCACCCGGGATTCTGCCATTGTCAAAGAAGAGATTGTGGAGCGACTCAGGGAAGAAGCGAGGCTGGAAGAAGTAAAAGCCAGGGAACTTGAAGAACGTCTGGCGGCTCGAAGGACTAATTTCGCCTTGTCCAATAATCAGCAGGGATTCTCCATCACCAGCTGGTATTTCGATAATCCCTCTGCAGTAGCCCAGGGGCAGGCAGAATTTCGTCGTGTCTGGGGTGACCGCCCACTGGAGGATCATTGGCGTCGCTCGAACAAACAGGTGTTACGGGATTATGATGAAGAAAGTCCCGCTGCACCGGGCGACCTTGCCGCGAACGAAGACCCTGCGATAGCCGCAGATCCGGAAGTAGCCTTCCGCAGGGAAGCCGAAGCCCTGATGCAGCAAATCCCCTATGCTGAAGAAGATAAGAACGTCGCATTGGCCAAGGTGGAGAATGCCTATTATCGACTGGGAAATATCTACAATTTTGACCTGGAAGAGGATCAAAATGCTGCTGAGGCATTTGAAAGTCTGTTAGACCGATTCCCGCAATCTGAATATACCCCTGAGGTTTTGTATCAACTTTACCTGATCTATGAACAGATTGCACCGGGAAAAATGGAGAATGTAAAATCCAGACTGATCAATAATTTCCCGAATACACGCTATGCCAAGCTGATACTCAATCCGAATTACACCCGGGAAAGTTCCGAGGCCAATGAAAAACTGAAACTTGCCTACCAGGAAGCTTACGGATATTATAAAAGGGAAGAGTATGGGATTGCCCTGGCCAAGGCGGACAGTGCACTGGCGGCATACCCGGAATCAATCTACGCTCCCAAGGTAGGTTTACTGAAGATCCTGATCCTCGGGAGGAATGAATCCAAAGACTCATACGAATACAGATTACAGAATTTCATTGAAGAGTACCCGGATGTGGAAGAGACGGCCTATGCCCAGCGTTTGTTGAATGAATCCGAATCTTTCCAATATACTGCCAAAGCGGAAGCCGTAACATTCTTGAAAAACATGCAGAATCCGCATTACTACATTGTCATATTCGATACAAACAAACAAGCCACTGACGGGATCAATGAAAGCCTGGACTTGTTCAACAAACTGAATTATGCCAAATCCGATATGACCATGAGCAACCTTATTCTTGAGTCAGGCAGGACCGCTGTGCTGGTAGGTTTATTTGAAAATGGGGAAGTCGCCTATGAATATTTGAAAAAAATTGAAAATAATCACGTCATTGATAAAGACTGGCAGAACTCAAAAATGATTAATTTTGTAATAGGAAAAGACAATTTTGATATATTGTATCAGACAAAGGACCTTCAGTCTTATCTGAAATTTTTTAATAAAACCTACGGGGATGGGAGCTAATAAGCAGCAGGAAGCCAATGAAGAGGCTCCGAAAAAAACAAAACGAATTTTTACAATACTTACAAGGGTAGTTTGGGTAGTATTTTTATGTGCCATTCTCTTGCTCCCTTTATATGTATATACCGTCAGCACCGACCTTTTTGGGCTCTATGGCGGAATGCCAAGTCTTAAGGCCCTGGAAAATCCGGAGAATGATCTTTCCAGCGAACTCATTTCTGCAGATGGGGAAACCCTCGGGCGGTATTTTCGATACAACCGTTCGCAGATAACCTTTGATGACCTTTCACCGGAACTGGTAAATACTTTGCTTTCGTCCGAAGATCACCGTTTTTATGAGCATGCGGGCATTGATTTCCGTGGTCTCATGCGGGCCGTGGTTGGTAAACTAACCTTTCAGTATGCGGGAGGAGGCAGTACAATCACCATGCAGCTGGCTGAAAATCTCTTCAATACCATGACGGAGAATGAGGGCACGCTGTACAAAATCGGAGGATTGCGGGAAATTATAATTAAAACCAAGGAGTGGATTATCGCCGTTCAACTCGAACAGAATTTTACCAAGGAAGAAATCATGGCAATGTATTTTAATACAGTGTCCTTCGGAAGCAATTCATTTGGTATTAAGACGGCTGCGGAAACCTATTTTAATAAACAACCTAAGGAGCTGAATTACCAGGAGTCCGCGGTGCTCATCGGTCTGTTGCAAGGAACAACCACCTTCAATCCGATCCGGAATTATGATAATTCAATCGCCAAAAGAAACCAGGTTCTGGGGAAAATCGCCAGGCATAACCACCTGACTCCGGCCGAACGGGATTCACTGATTGCCTTACCCATTGATTTGGAGAGTTATAGCGTTGCTAACCAAAATAAAGGGCTTGCCACTTATTTTCGCTCCGTTATCACCCGTGATTTGCTTGCCTGGTGCCGGGAGAATGATCGTGATCTTTACGAAGACGGACTGAAAATCTATACCACCATAGACAGCCGTATGCAGCGATATGCGGAACAGGCGGTAGAGAGCCATATGGCGGAACTTCAAAAGATTTTTATGGACCACCTGCAGGGAAGGGAACCCTGGCTTGACGATGAATTTAAGGTAATCCCAAATTTTGCCGAAAGCCGCTTTCGTCAATCAGAACACTACCGTCAGTTAGTTGAGAAATATGGCAAAGGGTCCGATAGTATTAAAATTGTAATGAATACCCCACGGGAAATGAGCGTATTTTCCTGGAATGGTGATATAGACACGGTTATGAGTCCGCTGGATTCGGTCCGTTACTACAAGCATTTCCTTCAAACCGGAATGATGTCCATGGATCCGCATACCGGCCATATCAAAGCCTGGGTTGGGGGTATCAATCACAAATATTTTAAGTATGATCACGTTCGCCAGGGTAAACGGCAACCGGGATCAACATTCAAACCTTTTGTGTACGGCGCGGCAATCGAATATGGATACCCTCCTTGTTACGAAGTAATCGATACGTCACCCACGTTTAAAGTGCCCGGAGGCACCTGGTCACCACCTAATTCAGATGGGACCTATGGCACCGGTGAAAAAATGACGATCCGTCAGGGCATGGCGCGATCCGTGAATACTGTTACCGCATATCTGATGCAGCAAATTCAGCCGGAGAATGTGGTGGAATTCGCTCATCGGGTTGGGATTGAAAGCGAACTTGATCCTGTTCCGTCTTTGTGTCTTGGGGTAAGTGACGTTTCGGTATTCGAACTAGTTGGGGCGTACAGCACCTTTGCCAATCTGGGCCTTTATACTGAGCCTTATTATATCACACGAATTGAAGACAAAAACGGTAATATCCTGGAAAACTTTGTGCCTAAGACAAAACAAGCCATGAGCCAGCAGAATGCGTATAAAATGCTTTACATGCTTCGGGGTGGGGTTGAAGAAACCGGAGGAACTTCGACGGGTCTAAGCTATGATCTGAAAGTCGACAATGAGATAGGCGGTAAAACAGGAACAACCAATAATGCCTCCGACGGATGGTATATGGGTGTAACCAAAGACCTGGTAACCGGCGTTTGGGTCGGTGGCGATGAGCGAAGTATTCACTTCCGCAACTGGAATTTAGGTCAGGGGGCACGAACAGCACGTCCGATCTGGGATATTTACATGAAGAATATTTATGCGGATGATTCTCTCGCGTATGAAAAAGGCCCCTTCCCTCGTCCGAGTGAAGGAATTGACGTATCCCTTAATTGTGAAGACTATCAACAAGATGAATCCGACTCACTTCAGGTAGTGGAAGAACCATGGGATCCTGATCAGATCCAGTAATATGGAAGAACCCAGATATCAGGTTGAGCAACGTAATCTGATTCCCCAGAACCCTGGTGTATACAAATTCTTTGATGAAGCCGGAGTCATGGTGTATGTGGGTAAAGCTAAGAACCTGCGCAAACGTGTAAACAGCTATTTCACCAAATCACATAATCTTAATCGTAAGACCCGGCGACTCATCAAGGAGATCAGAGAAATCTCTATTACTATCGCCAATAGCGAATTCGATGCTTTGTTGCTGGAGAATAACCTGATAAAAACCCACCAGCCAAAGTACAATGTCCTTCTCAAGGATGACAAAACCTTTCCCTACATCTGCATTCTTAATGAACGTTTTCCCCGTGTTATCAGTACGCGAAAATTTGACCCTACACAAGGTGAATATTACGGGCCTTTCTCCAGTGTAGTAGCCATGAAGAATGTCCTGGACCTGTTGCGGAAATTATATACAATTCGCACGTGTAAATTAAATCTTTCTCAGAAGAATATTGAGGACGGGAAGTTTAAGGTGTGTCTCGAATACCATATCGGCAACTGCCTTGGGCCATGCGAAGGATTTCAAACGGAAGAACATTATAATGAGGAAATTGAACAAGCCCGGAATATCCTGAAGGGACATTTGTCTGTAGTGACAAATTATTTTAAGGAGGGAATGTCAAATGCGGCAGAAAAACTTGAGTTCGAACAGGCGCAGAAATTCAAAGAAAAACTGGAGCTTCTTCAAAAATTCCAGGTAAAGAGTACGGTAGTAAATCCGAAGTTGTCGGACCTCGATGTCTTTACCATTTCCAGCACTCCAAAACTGGCGTTTGTGAATTATCTCCAGGTGAAGAATGGGGCCATTGTATTGGCGAAAACAGTAGAAATAAAGAAGAAGCTGGAAGAAAGTGATGAGGATGTGTTGAGCTTTGCGATTATATCACTGCGGGAAGAACATGAAAGTAACAACAAGGAATTGCTCACCAACATTCCGGTTCAATTACAGGAAGACCTGGTGATCACGGTCCCGAAGATTGGGGACAAGAAGAAATTACTGTCCCTGTCATTGAAAAATGCACTTGAGCTGAAGCGGGAACGGACCATTTCGTCAGAAGGCAAAGAGAAGCGCAACGAGGTACTCGAACAAATGCAAAAAGACTTGCGGCTGACCGAATTGCCCAGGCACATTGAGTGTTTTGATAACAGCAATTTGCAGGGCACCAATCCCGTTGCTTCGATGGTCCATTTTAAAAACGGGAAGCCTTTCAAAAAAGAATACCGTCACTATAATATTAAAACCGTCACCGGCCCGGATGATTTCGCGTCCATGCGGGAAATTGTATTCAGGCGCTACAGGCGCTTGATTGAGGAAGGAAAGGATCTTCCACAGCTCATTGTTATAGATGGCGGCAAGGGCCAGCTTAGCAGTGCCTGCGAGGCATTGCGAAAATTAGACCTGTACGGTAAAATACCAATAATTGGTATCGCCAAACGACTGGAGGAAATCTATTACCCGGAGGATTCCCTTCCGTTGTATATCAGTAAAAAATCACCTTCACTAAAAGTACTTCAACACCTGCGTGACGAAGCGCACCGCTTTGCCATCACCTTTCACAGACAGAAACGCAGCAATGCCAGTCTTTCAACCGCCCTCGAAGAAATTCCGGGAGTTGGAAAAGCTACGGCAGATAAGCTGCTCCGTGCATTTAAATCTGTCAAAAAAATACGGGAGGTTCCCGAAGAAGAACTGGCCGCGTTTGTGGGCAGTAAAAAAGCCAGAATGATCAAGGAAAAGCTGTAAAGCATCCGTCGCATGTCAACCCGGTGCTTACAAAAGTTCGTCATACCGGTGTGCCCCTGGAGGAGCAAGGTATAACGGGGTGTCAATATCAAAGGGTAAAAAAAATGGTCGGCGTTTTCACGTCGACCATTTTCATTAGGATATGATGAGTCTTAAGAAATCAATATTCCCAAAGGTTATGTTCTTTCTCCATGAGCTGCATTTCCCACCATTCAGAAGCCATGATAGCCTCCATGCGGTTGTCATACATATCCACAATCGGATCATTGTCAGGATTTTCAAATTTAAACAATGACGCGCGGAACAATCGTAGAGTAAAAGCATCGGCGAAATTCTTATTTTCTGCACTATTGTATCGGTTTACCCAAATTGCAGATTCAGGATGCTCACGGAAAAGTTTGTACAAATCCTTGTATTTAAACACTCCCAGTTCGAGCTCAAGCCCGTCAAGGGTTTCGGATCCAGGTACAATCAGTTTCATCGATTGAATTTTGTGGTACAAACGTGATCGACGCTTGTCGAAGATCACATCTTCCATCACTCGAATCTTGCTGATCTGACGTGGCAGGAAGTACGTTGCCGCACCATAACCAGGAGTTTCCTCCCAATCTTCAGGCGCCTCTGAAGGAACAGAACTAACTTCGTCAAAGATTGCGGTATATGTTTTACCACCATACTTTACACGATCGCCTTCATAGTAGGAAAAACCTGATTCCCACTGGTCAATCTGAATACCTTCCTGGTAAACTAATCTCTCCAGGAATTCATCTTTGCTCATTTTCGACGTCAGAGAGTCATTCAGATAAATATCTGACAATTCTCCAGATCGAACCGCATCGATGATAAACTGCGTAATTTCTCCCCCTCGTGCAAAGAAGCCTTTATTCTGCTTCTCATACAGGTCGATGGTTCTCCATACCCTGCGCTTGAACAAATGCTCATAGCGTGGGATCGGATCGATCGAGTTAGGGTTGTACTGGTCCAGTTCGCTCTGCTGTGCCATTACAGGCAAGGCGAAGAAAAATGCCAGTACCAGGTATGTTAATTTCTTAAAACTCATCATTGAAAAAACCTATTTAATCGGAATATTATAAATTTCTTGCAAAGGTTTAGCTGTCTCGTTCTCGCCAGTGAAAGTACGACGAAGAACACGTTCTACGTTGATACTTAACACGTCACCAGGACGGTAAAGACTTCTCCACTGTCGAAGATCAATATTCGAGCTATTAAATTCCTCGGTTCTCACGGCACGGCCGCTACGTCCAAGTTTCACTACAACCTTTGTTACACGGTAACGAGCATCTTTAGGCACTTCACGCGCAAAGTTCTCATCAGCTTCTGCACTAACAGTTATTGTCGCCAGTGCGGCAGCTTCTGCTCCGTCAGCCGGAATCGGACGACCACGTGAAGTGATCTGGATATTTGGCGGCGGAACCTTTTTCACATCGAACGTTTCAGTGCTCAACAGGCTACCGTTATTACTTACATTCAATTTTACTTTTGTACGTCCCTGAGGGATTACAGTAACAAGACCAGTACGACTTCCTTTTCGTACGTCCGCTTCCCGCGAAGAGAAAGATGGGTTGTACGCAGTACCTAACGCAGGTACCTGGATATCGAGCTCATTACCACAGTTCTGATACAGAGCCTGAAGGGCCGCTGACCGAACCTGAACCACAGGTTTCACTACAAAATAC
>CAYGOW010000024.1:1307-2721 GCA_964351425.1 uncultured Roseivirgaceae bacterium | reverse complement strand
TGCTCAATGGTGTATGTCGAATCACTCAGTTCAATTTCAGCCTTAAAGGTTTTCTTTGCCTGAAGTGTTTTCGGATCATAGTTACCCGGAGTAGCTGTAAACTCAATCTTACCTGCAGTAATTCCTGCTACGTTGATTTTGTCTACATCCTTACCATTGTACTTAAATACAGGGTTGGATCCAGTTGCCGCTGCTGTAATAAACAGATCAGCTTCAAACTTTGCTCCGGCAGCTACCACATTCGAGGTAGGTCGTACCAAAGGAACGATCTTATCAAAAGATACATCCTTTGCACCTACTTCTTCTGCAATTTTACCGAGGGCATCCGCCTCATATTCGAGTACCTGGGCTTCCAGTTGGCTTATTGAAGCCAAACCAGCTACCATTGGTGCATCTTCAAACGTCAATGTCAGGAAATCCTTCGTCTTATGATCCGGATTATTCGCAAACATTGGCATATCCTTGGCATCGGGAGTGAGGGTTTCAAACTTCTCACCGGTAAGCTCTTCCAGCTGCTTCACATAATTGTTCAGCTTTGCTTCAAGGGCTTTTCCTTTGCCTTCGTTCGGTGCCAGCATAATTGTGGCAACCTTGTCTATATCCTGTGCGCCTGTATACGTTCCGGTTTCCGGGTCTTTACCTCCGGTTTCCTGAATGATTTGTGTTTTAAGCGCATTCATTTCCTTGATCAACTCAGTTGTAGCCGTTCTCACTTGCTGGGCCTTTTTCAAAGCCTTCACATCGTCCCCTCTATTTCCTTTATCGGCAACAGCCGCCTGGATCGCAGAAACTTGTCTTGTGTTGGCATTGTCAGTATCGGCGACAACACCTTCCAACGTTTCATTGAAGATCGTGAATTTGTCCAGTACAGCGCTACTTACGTTCAACGCGAGCAGTGCAGTCAGTACCAGGTACATCATCCCGATCATCTTCTGTCTGGGAGTTTCTTTTTGACCAGCCATATTTAGCTTAGTTTATTTTAAAAAATGATTCTATATGTAAACGTAAAATCAGCTATTTATTGCGGACGCTGAGCCGGCTGACTTCCACCACCACGCATTGCAGTGAGCATGTTACCATACACATTATTCAATGACGTCAGGTTAGTTGTAAGCTTGTCAAGTTCGTTCGCAAAATGCTTGGTCTTTTCTCCAGCACGCGTCATTCCGTCAAGAGCTCCGGCCATGTTCGTATAGAACTTGTTCATTGCTTTGACATGGCTGTCAGCGTCTTTCAATTCCATCTCATAAACAGAGTTCAATGCACCAAGGTTTTTGGTTGCAGAGATCACCTGAGAATGATATTCTTTTGCATCTTTAGAAGCATCCGCAAATTGTGCCATTGCTTCAGCAGTTGTAGCATACGACTTGTTCATGTTAACAAGCGACTGTGAAGCAGTCTTCACGTTGTTCGC